>NZ_JAPTGA010000008.1:0-257452 GCF_026891895.1 Peribacillus sp. AS_2 | reverse complement strand
ACCTCCGTTTTGGCTGCCCATCAACATGTCCGGCTGGCCTCCGTTTTGGCCGCCCATCATCATACCTGGCTGGCCTCCGTTTTGGCCGCCCATCATCATGCCTGGTGGCTGGCCTCCGTTTTGACCGCCCATCATCATGCCTTGTGGCTGACCTCCGTTTTGGCCGCCCATCATCATGCCTTGTGGCTGACCTCCGTTTTGGCCGCCCATCATCATGCCTTGTGGCTGACCTCCGTTTTGGCCGCCCATCAACATGCCTGGCTGGCCTCCGTTTTGGCCGCCCATCATCATGCCTGGCTGGCCTCCGTTTTGGCCGCCCATCATCATGAATCCTTCCGATTCTTCTGACTCATCATCAAATTGATATTGCATATCCATTCCCATCTGAGAATCGTTAGGTGACATCCCTGGGTATGGGGCCTGTTGCTGTGATTGAACGGATTGATATTGATGATAATCCTGTGCATTGGCATCCATCCCTTGGTTCCCTTGATACTGTCCCTTCACTTCCGGGCCATAAGTCCCAAGTAGCCCCTTATTACAGCCGCAATCTTCCTCTTCCTCACCGGCAGTCTGTGAAAACTGAGGGAAGTTTTGATTGTAGGAAGATGATTCGCCTGGTGACTCATAATCTTGTTGCATATATGAACCCGCTTGAGGTTGTTGATTCATTCCTCCATAATAATGGTGCGGAACCGGTGCGGAGGCTTGATATGGATAATATTGCTGGCTTGGTGTATTCATGCTCGCCCCTTGGACAAACCCATGATCCATCATTTCCATGTCAGGAGATTCTCCCCAAATATCAGAGCTCTCTTCCATCATTTGAAAACCATGCATTTCCGGAGCCGCCTGATACCCTTGAACGCCTTGGTATGGGGCTTGCATGCCTTGCATTTGCATATGCGCCCACGGTGGCGGTTGAATGCAATAGCCGCTTCCAGGCAAGATTGGCGTTACTGGAATACAATCATCCACCGGCTCATCCTGAGCTGACTGTACAGCTGGCTTTTTCTTCTTCTTTTTAGTGACTGCAGGCTCTTCTTTTTTCTTTGGTAAAGGCGGTGGTGCAGGAGGCTTTTGCACACTCATATTGGTCATGTTGACCATATAATAATTATTGACATCGATCTCCGGAATTACCGGCATAGGCACCGGCATTTCTTTTGGAACAACTTTTTGCTTTTCTTTAATGATAGGCTTTGGCTGAATGATTTGCTGCTCTTTTTTTGGTTTTTCAACGATTGGTTGCTCTTTAACAGGCTGTTGAAATTTCGGTTGCTCTTTAACGGGCTGTTGAAATTTCGGCTGTTCTTTTACCGGTTGTTGAAATTTCGGCTGTTCTTTTACCGGTTGTTGAAATTTTGGCTGTTCTTTCACCGGTTGTTGAAATTTCGGCTGTTCTTTTACAGCCGGTTTTTGCATGATTTGCTGCTCTTTCATAGGTGCTGGCTGAGCCTGATACGGTTGAATTTGGGATTCTTTCATTCCCGGCTGAATATTCACGTTTGGTTTACCCGTTTCTTTTATTACAGCTCCGGATGTCCCTGGAATTTTAATTTTCATTCCGGGCATCATCATGTCCGGGTTGCTCAATTGCGCGTTAACTTTTTTAAGTTCTTCAAAACTGACGCCGTATTTTTTGGCGAGTTTCCAAAGTGTATCGCCTTTTTGGACTATATGAATTTTCACGCTGTTAACCCCTCCTGTGCATATGTCCATATATTCTATGAAGCAGTGGGTGAAATGCTATTATTTTTATCATGAAAACTTATGCGTGAAAAATGACTTTTATGATTGGTTCAATGATTTAGGGACATGGAAGCTACTTTTTTTGGAGAAGAAATAAATGATATGACATCTTAAAAAAGGAGATTCCATTGTATTCATCCTAGAGATGAGGCAATGGTTTTTTAGTTATGTTCTGAAATGCTTCTTTCAAGCTTCTGTCTAAACTTAGGGAAATACGGGTATAAGAAAGTAAATGGCCTAAGGCTTTGTCTTCAGGTTCTTATCTTACATTCCTGGGGGGAATAATAATGAAATGGAAAGGTAGACAGGGCAGCTCGAATGTCGAGGACAAAAGAGGGATGACCGGAAAAGGCATGGCAGGAATCGGCGGAGGGGTCGGATTGGTAATTGTCTTGATCGTGACTCTCCTTGGCGGTAATCCAAGTGATTTGCTGGGCAGCTTGAATTCTACTGAGCCGAACAATGGCAGCTCTTATGTCGAAACGGATGAAGAGAAGGAGCTTGCGCAGTTCGTATCTGTCGTCCTTGCAGAAACGGAACAGGTCTGGACAAAAGAATTCCGTAAAAATGGACTGGAATATAGGGAACCTACCCTTGTCCTGTATTCAGGCAGTGTCGAATCGGCATGCGGGATGGCAGCTTCTTCGGTAGGGCCATTTTATTGTCCTGGTGACATGAAACTATATATTGATCTCAGCTTTTATCAAGAGTTGAAGCAAGAATTCCAGGCACCCGGGGATTTCGCCATGGCCTATGTCATTGCCCACGAGGTTGGACATCATGTTCAGACACTTTTAGGGACAACGGAAAAGGAAATGCCCGATCGGTCAAAGGTCAGCGAGACTGAATATAATAGGTATTCTGTCCGTCTTGAATTACATGCCGATTATTTGGCTGGAGTGTGGGCACATCATGTCCAAGGAGAGAATTTGCTTGAAAAAGGCGATCTTGAGGAAGCCTTGAATGCAGCAAGTGGTGTGGGAGATGACCGTATCCAAAAAAAGGCACAGGGGTACGTGGTTCCAGACAGCTTCACGCACGGTACATCCGAACAGAGAAAACGGTGGTTCAATAAAGGATTTAAATCCGGTGATATGAATGAAGGCAATACTTTTAAAGCGAATAACCTTTAAAAGTTCTACTTGTTTCAAAACATAAAAAAAGGGGGAGTTTATCCCCCTTTTTAGACTGAAGACAAATTCGAAGAAAAGCGAGTTTGTCTACTTTTTTATGGTGAAAATTATATTCGATACAATACACGTGGATTACTCGGTCTTGTTTTAAAATCATGGCAATGATCCCATGATAAAATTGCATTCGGGATAAGACCATTCAATCCTCATTAGGCCGACTGGCCGAACGGATGTTTGTACCCCTCTATTTCTTATGATTCAAAGTCTTTTGCACTGACTCAAACGCGCTCCAGCATTCTGTTTAATGCCAGGATGGCATTATCCGCAATGTTCTTCTCCACTTTTATCGGATTGATGATGATACCTTCTTCAATGGATTCAAGCGCCCATAGCAGGTGAGGCAGATCAATCCGGTTCATTGTAAGACATGGACACATATTCGGATTTAATGAGATGATGTTCTTGTCAGGATTATTGGCGATAAGACGCTTGACAAGGTTCATTTCCGTGCCGATTGCCCAAGAACTACCTGGTTCGGCTTTTTCAATCATATTTATGATGTACGATGTCGAACCCGCGTAATCTGACAGGGCGACTACCTCACGGCGGCATTCGGGATGAACGATGATATTCATTTCAGGCTGCTCCGCTCTAAGCGTTTCAATATTCGCCGTGGTGAAATTTTCATGGACTGAACAATGTCCTTTCCAAAGAAGTACCTTCAGATTTTCCAGTTCCCCTTCATAGATCAATTCATCCTTATGCGGGTCCCAGACAGCCATTTCATTCAAAGGGATTCCAAGGTCAAAGGCGGTATTCCTCCCAAGATGCTGATCGGGAAGAAAAAGGATTCTTTCTTTTTGCGAGAGGGCCCACGAGACCATCCCTTGTGCATTGGAAGACGTCACCGTCGCCCCGCCATTTTTCCCTACAAAAGCTTTGATGGCCGCAGTTGAATTCACATAAGTTAGCGGAAGGATCGTATCGCCAAAAAGATCCTGAAGCTTTGTCCACGCCCGTTCCGTTTGTTCAATATCGGCCATATCCGCCATGGAGCAGCCTGCACGCATATCAGGAAGGATAACCGTCTGCCCTTCTTCCGTCAAAATATCCGCTGTTTCAGCCATGAAATGCACGCCGCAAAACACGATATAATCCGCTTCACGATTTTGCGCGGAAAGCTGGGCCAATTGAAGTGAATCCCCCGTTGAATCCGAAAATTGAATGACTTCCTCCCGTTGATAATGATGACCTGGGATATAAAGACGGTTCCCTAGACGTTTCTTGATGTCATGGACCCGATTCTCCATCTCTTCCTTTGTCATCGTTTTATACTTTTCAGGCAATGTATTTCCTGCTGTTTTAGCCATCTCCAATATGTTCATTTCAATATCCCCTCCTGCTCTTTGACCTTTGCGCTGATATCAAGTGCCTTGACACTGTGCGTCAAGCTGCCCAACGAAATATAATCTACCCCTGTTTCCCGATATGAGGCTAGATTGTCTAAATGGATTCCTCCAGAAGCTTCAGTAATGATGTGGGCGGGAACCAATTTGATCAATTGCTTGATTTCTTCGGGGCTCCGGTTATCGAACATGATGATATCTGCACCGGCTTCCACTGCTTCAAGCACCTGCTGTGGTGATTCCGTTTCCACTTCCACCTTAGTGGTATGTCCCAGTTTGGATTTTACCGTTTGAACCGCTTTCGTTATGGACCCAGCGAAAGAAATATGGTTGTCCTTTATCATGACTGCATCATACAGACCATATCGGTGATTGAATGCCCCGCCGGAACGGACCGCATATTTTTCAAGCATCCGCAGGCCCGGTGTGGTTTTCCTCGTATCACAAGCTCTCGTCTTCGTCCCCGCTAATATCATGGCAGCTTTATGAGCCTGTGTCGCAATTCCGGACATACGCTGCACCAAATTCAAAACGACCCGTTCCCCTTTTAAAAGGGAGGCCATATCGCCGGTCATTTTTGCAAGCTGCTGTCCTTCTTCGAAAACTTCGCCATCTTGAACAAGAAGGAAAACCTCGATTTGCTCATCCAGCAATGCAAATCCCGTCTTGATGACGTCCCCTCCACTGAAGACGCCGCCTTCTTTTGCGATGAATGTCAAAGTACCTTGTTCACCTTGGTCAAAAATCGTGTCGCTCGTTACATCGCATTCCCCTATATCTTCCATTAAAAATTGTTGCAGCATCTGCTTAAGCTTCAATATATTCATATAGTCGTCTCCCTTTCACTCGGTTTTTTACATCCGTGCAAGCAAGGATAACCGAATTTTCAAGCCATTGGGTGTCATCTTCGTTAGGATAGTCACTGCGGAAATGACCGCCCCTGCTTTCGGTTCTGGTCAATGCGGATTCGGCAATCAGCCACGCCACGATGATGGCATTGATTTTCGTTATTTCCTGTATCGGTAATGCCGTCACTTCCATTTGCAGCAATTTTTCGATATTAAATGTCTCAAGATAATCCTTCAGTCGAGTTAAACCCGCTTCATTTCGAACGATTCCCGCTTCGTTCATTAATTTTTCCTGCAATGTCGTGAGTTCAGGTAGAAAGGAAATTTGACTGGAACTCTTGGACTGCTCTTTTTCTTGCGGTATCGACCTTGCCGGCACTTTAGCAAGGAAACGGCCAAGCGTATTTCCAAAAACCAATCCTTCGAGAAGGGAGTTGCTTGCCAATCGGTTTGCACCATGTACACCAGTGCATGCCACTTCACCAACTGCATACAAAGAGGGTACAGTGGTTTGCCCCGATTCATCCACATCAATCCCTCCCATTAGAAAATGGTTTCCAGGTGCAACCGGGATTTTCCCCAATTGAAGGTCCAGCCCGCTTTTTTCACATAATGAGCTCACTGTCGGAAAACGATTTTTAAAATCCTTGATCATCGAAATATCCAAAAATACCTTTTCACCGCGCTGCAAATAAGAAAAAATCGTCTGTGCAACAATATGCCTTGGTGCTAGATCCTTCAAGCTATGGACATCCTCCATGATCGGCTTTCCCATTTCCGTCACTAATCTCGCACCATCCCCGCGAACCGCTTCTGAAACCAGCCCTTTCACTTTGCCATTCACAAAAAGCAGGGTCGGATGGAATTGTATGAATTCCATGTCACGCACTTTTGCACCCGCCTTGAATGCAAGTGCGATCCCATCACCTGAAACCGTTTGTGAATTTGAAGTGAAATGGTATAGGGAACCACAGCCGCCTGTTGCCAAAACCGTCCGTTCCGCGTGATAGGCAACAATTTCCCCTGCCTTATCAAGTGTTTTGACACCTATGCAAGAATCATCTTTCCCAATGATCAACTCCACTGCAGCAACATTCTCCATCACAGTAACTGATGATTTTTTCAAGCAGCCTATAAGATGTTCCATCATGTACTTTCCGGTAGCATCCCCGTGACTATGGAGGATTCTTCGTTCACTGTGGGCCCCCTCCATGCCGAGCAATAAAGTTCCGTCATCATCTTGGTCAAATCGCATACCCGAAGCAATAAGTTCAGCTATAACCGAAGGTGCCTCTTCAACGAGTTTTTCCACTGCCTTCACCTTGTTATATCGCTGACCAGCCGCCAGCGTATCTTTTTTATGAAAGGATACTCGATCACGATCAGATATTGCAGCAGCAATCCCGCCCTGGGCTAAATAAGAATTACCATGACGGATATTTGATTTTGTGATGAGTATCACATGCTTATGTTCACTTGCTTCCAATGCCGTTTTCAAGGCAGCAATCCCACTGCCTATCACGATGATATCCGCTTTTACCATTATTTCATTCCTCCTGTTTATGACAGGTGTCTTGACAACTATATTTACATATTATTAAATTATTATCAAGAGTTTTTTAAGTTTAAAGGATGGAAGTGATTACTTGATTTATTTGGATTACGCCGCAACTACTCCGATTGATGAGGAGGCTCTTGACGTATTCAGCCAAGCCTCCCGGAAGTTTTTCGGGAATGCGAGCAGTTTGCATGATATTGGCTCTGAAGCGGCACGTTTATTGGATATGTCACGGCAGCAACTCGCAGAAATGCTGAACGTAAAAAAGGAAGGAATCATCTTTACGAGCGGCGGATCAGAAAGCAACATGCTTGCGATAGATACTTTCATCGCTTCGAAACCATCCTGGCAGAACCACTTGATTGTAAGCCGGACTGAACATGCATCTCTTGCCAATTTCGTCGAAAAGCTTGAACAAGATGGCTTCGAGGTTACTTATTTACGGCATTTGAAAGATGGCCGTGTTGATATTGAACATCTGCAGGAATGCATGTCGGAGAGAACATGCTTAGTCATTGTCCAACATGTGAATTCGGAAATCGGGGTCATTCAACCCATTGAGCAAATAAGTGAAATCGTTCGAAAACACCAGGCTTTTTTTCATGTGGATTGCGTCCAATCATTTGCTAAATTACCGCTTGGCAAGATAGCCGCCTCATGTGATGGACTATCCGTTTCCAGTCATAAAGTTTATGGTCCAAAAGGGACTGGGGCCGTCATTTTCCCGGCCATCCATCAGTTGAAGGCTTCGGTACCGAATATCACACATGAATATGGTTTCAGACCAGGAACAGTGGACGTTCCCGGGATAGCTTCCTTCGTGACCGCTGCTAAGAAATTGGGCGACATCATGGAAGATGAACGAAAACGGATCTCCGCACTTAGGACGCAATTGATTCAACGGCTGACGGAAAGGAAAATCGATTTTCAAATCATCGAAGCAGAATACGAGCAATTGCCTCACATATTGGCGCTGACCTTCGCTGGATTGCAAGGACAGTACATCATGCTGGAATTAAACCAGAAAGGATTCGCCGTTTCGACGGGAAGCGCCTGTCAAATCGGTAAACAGGATCCTTCAAAAACGATGATGGCCATTGGAAAAAGCGAAGATGAAGCACATCAATTCGTCCGCTTTTCCTTTGGCAAAAACACGACGGCCGACGACATTCACAAGTTGGCGGACTGCATCGAAGGAATAGCTTCCATTCGATAAACCCCTCCAATCTGTGTTAGAATGTTTGTAATTAAAGAGGTGAGTGTTTATGGAAAGAAAGAAATTACTTGGGGAAGAAAGACGGACGAAACTCTTACATTTATTGCAAACAAGCACTGAGCCTGTAACGGGCAGCGAGCTTTCGCAAATAACGAATGTAAGCCGGCAGGTTATCGTTGGTGACATAACCCTCCTGAAAGCGCGGAATGAACCTATCATTGCCACAAGCCAAGGCTATCTGTACCTGCAAACGGGGAGCACGCAGAAGCCGGAAAGGATCATTGCTTGCCAGCACGATCCTTCCCGGACCCAAGAAGAACTATATTTACTAGTGGATATCGGCATCACGGTGAAAGATGTCAAAATCGAGCACCCCGTATACGGCGACCTAACCGCTTCCATCATGGTCAGCAGCCGTAAGGAGGTCCAGCAATTCCTTTCAAGGGTGACGGCAACGAATGCATCGTTTTTATCGGAACTAACGAGCGGCATCCATCTCCATACACTGAGCGCATCTTCTGAAGAACTGCTCGACGAAGCGGAGTGCGCTTTGAGGGATGCCGGCATTTTAGTCGATTGAATGAACGAAAAATCCTCAAAAGATAGGGCTTTTGAGGATTTTTTTTATGGACTCTCATGCTCACTCATCATTGGAATTGCTTTCATTTGAGCTTCCATTCCCGGAGTTTTCATCTTCGTTACTTCTCAACTGCCCTATAAGGCTAATGACGGAACCGACCGCCTGTACCCAGCCCCCCACCACTTGGATTAATTCTCCATCAGATGGCTTCTCTTCCAAATTAGGATATTGATATTTTTGCTGTTCCTGCTCCTTATCTTGTTCATCTTGTTCTTGATCCTTATCTTGGTCTTTTTCTAGAATGCTATTTTTAAGTTCGGCAATTCCACCCATCGCTTGCATCGAATTCCCAATCGCCTGCAACAAATTTCCCGTAGCATTGAAGGCCTGTTCCGGTTCATCCGGATTTTCGTATGCCCCCGCCAAGGCGGTTCCTCCTCCCAACGCTTGAATCAGATTGCCTTTGATGATTAATTCCTGTTTCGTTATTTCATCAAAATCAATGACTAGGCCTAAGATAACAGTCGAATTTCCGATTGCCTGTATTATATTCCCGAGTTTATCCAGTGACCAGGTTTCTTCCGCGTCGGCCAATAAGGCATTTCCTGTTGCTTGAAGTTCATTTCCAATCAAATCCAAGTTAGTGCGAAATTCTTCGTCCAAGACATGTGAGGGTGTACCAGCAACAGCAGAAATGACAGTTCCTATCGCTTGAATCCAAGAACCGAAAGTTTCTTTGAATTGATTATCCATCTCTGCTGACCACCACCCTCTCTCTGTATTTTTTGATAAAAAAGGTGCATCCACTGAATTAGTTTTCAAAATATGTATTGCCAGTTCCACATATGGGCCACCGAGATTTACTTATTGTATTTGCTTTCAGCACAATCGGTGTTTGTTTTCCATCCAGAATCATAGGCACTTTTTATCATGAAAAACTTCGCCATCTTCCCAAAATCCAATGAACCTGCCTATTGCTATATATTTCATCAAATGACAGCCCACCATTTTAGGAACTTGTACACATGGGAAATACAAATCTTAACGAACACAAAAAATGCCCCGGAAATAATCCCGGGGCACCCTTCTTATTCTTTGTACTCAGCTTTTAATATTCATCGTTGCGGTACACCAGTTTGGACTTTAAAGCATGTATAGCTTCCCATGATCGATACCGTACATCCTAAGGCCTCGAGCTCAGAGATCGCTCCTGGGATCAGGACATCGTCAAGGGACATTTCGATGTCGATGATGAAGAAGTAATTGCCCAATCCTGTTTTCATGGGTCTTGATTCAATCTTGGAAAGGTTAAGTTTCCTCCAGGAAAAAGCGGAAAGCACTTGGTGCAGCTGCCCTGAGTGGTCGGCAGGCAGCTGAATCATCAAGGTCGTTTTCTTATCCCCTTCAACGGTCAAATGCCCTTCATAGTCGACTTCACTGTTGGATACGACGATAAACTTGGTGTGATTATGTTCATAATCGTGAATATTTTGTTTGACAATCGTCAAACCGTACTCCTCTGCAGCCATATCATTTGCAATTGCCGCAATATTGATATCGGGATTCTCCATCACCATCTTCGCAGCGGCTGCAGTGGATGTGACATACTCATATGGAATGCCCCTTAGCTCATTATGTAGGAATTTGCGGCATTGAGCGATGGCATGGGAATGCGAATAAACCATGTCAGGTTTGAAACCAGGATATGCATGATCCGGGTGCACCATATAATGCTGTTGGATTGGAATCGTCACTTCGCCTTTCATCGGCAATGTGACTTCATGGACTAAGTAATCCATCGTTATATTTACCGAACCCTCTAAAGCATTCTCGATCGGCACGAGCGCGTGATTCACTTCCCCGTCCCGAACAGCATCAAGGCAGTCCGGAATCGTGTTCATCGGTATTTTTATATCATTAGGAAATAGTCGCGATACAGCTAAATCCGTGAACGTTGCTTTTGGTCCAAGAAATGCAATTTTCGCTGTCATATTATAAACTCCTTTTCACGGAAAATCTATTGTTTATGTTATGCCATTTTCTGATTTTTTACAATAGTTAATCGTTAATTTCCTCTTACAAATGAAAACAGCCTGAAGACAAACCCGATAATAAATGAGTTTGTCTTCAGGCTAATTTATGTTTTTAACGTTGACCGTTGATTTTCGCTCCAGACACTCGCTTTCGGAGTCTCGTACCTTACGTTCCAATCAACTTTGTCTATTCAGCGAGATCAAAAATCATCACGAGAGCCCATTGGCCTTTAGGTTATGGTTTCCATGATAAATGCCTTACTTCTCAACGTTCGCAAAAATTATGAGCCACGCTTTAAAGATACCGACCTGTTTGAACAGATTTACCATTGCATCTTAATGAAAGCTTCCGGATTTTCGCGGAGCTACTATCGCCCCCAATATAAATCCATTACGGTCTGCACCGCATGAAATGAATAGGCAAACTTTTTTGTTCAGTATCAGTTGGAAAAGGTTTAGGAAACCTTTTGTCTACAAACTGACAGCCTGTACATGTGTCATGTACAGGCTGTTGTCATGCGCCGTTACCAATGATTTCGACTTTTTCGACGAACTCCATTTTACGCAGTTTAGTGAGCAGTTCATTAATATCCATCGTCATCCCACCCGTATTCAGGGATAGGGTGACATTTGCACGTCCCTGTAAAGGAATCGTTTGGTGGATGGTCATGATGTTGCAACCGGATGAGGCGACGAGCCGTAAAAGCTCCGATAGAGTACCAGAACGATCTTCAAGATAGAAGAACAGTGTAATCAGCTTTTCCTTAACAACTGTATGAAATGGAAAAACCGTGTCACGGTATTTGTAAAAAGCACTCCTGCTTAGGTCCACTCGCTGTACCGCTTCCCAAACTGATTCCGCTTTTCCCCGTTCAATCATTTCTTTTGCATCCAGCGTTTTTTTCATCGCTTCGGGAAGGACATCCTCTCGAACGAGGAAAAATTTCTGATCGGACTTATTCAAACTCCGCACGCCTCCTTTTGCCTGCCATCATGGTCTCCAATCAATCAACAAATTCAAATTCATATTCAAGGATACGGACGATATCACCATTTGTCGCACCTTTTTGGCGAAGGCCTTCGTCGACTCCGAATGAACGAAGCTGTCTGGCGAAACGACGTATGGACTCTTCACGGGTGAAGTCAGTCATTTTGAATAGACGCTCGATCTTGAATCCTGATACGGCAAAGCTGCCATCGGGTTCGCGTTCAATGTTAAATTCATCCGACTGTGATGTATGTTTATATAGAACCCGGTGGATTCCAGTATTCTCTTCTTCATGTTCAAGAGGGAACTCAGGGGTCTCTTCGATTTTATCAGCGATTGCATAAAGAAGCTCACGGATCCCTTCACGTGTCACGGCAGAAATCGGGAAGACAGGATAGTCTTCTTCCAGCTTTTCTTTGAAAGCAGCTAAGTTATCTTCTGAGTCCGGCATATCCATTTTACTTGCTACAATGATTTGCGGACGTTCAGTCAAGCGCAGGTTATACTCTTCCAATTCTTTATTGATTGTTTGGTAGTCTTCATATGGATCCCGGCCTTCAAGACCCGACATATCGATTACATGAACGATTACCCTCGTTCTTTCAATATGGCGCAGGAATTGATGTCCAAGTCCCACTCCTTCTGAAGCGCCTTCGATCAGACCAGGTAAATCGGCCATGACGAAGCTGCGGTGATCTTCCGTTTCCACCATTCCGAGGTTAGGTACGATCGTTGTAAAATGATATTCGGCAATTTTAGGCCTTGCTGCGGATACGACAGAAAGCAAAGTGGATTTCCCTACACTTGGGAAACCAACCAAACCGACATCAGCCAACAGTTTCAATTCCATGACGATATCGCGTTCTTGGCCGGGTTCGCCATTCTCCGCGATTTCAGGTGCAGGATTGGCAGGCGTGGCAAAACGGGAATTTCCCCGGCCTCCGCGGCCACCTTTGGCGATAACGGCGCGTTGTCCATGCTCAACTAAATCAGCAATGACTTCCTTCGTTTTATCATCGATGACAACGGTGCCAGGTGGAACCTTGATGACCATATCTTTTGCAGCTGCACCATGCATGTTTTTGGACATGCCATGTTCTCCGCGAGGTGCCTTAAAGTGACGTTGGTAACGGAAATCCATTAATGTACGCAAGCCCTCTTCCACTTCAAATACGACATTGGCCCCATTACCGCCATCTCCGCCAGCCGGTCCGCCTTTAGGTATGAATTTCTCACGACGATAAGCAACTATCCCGTTACCACCGTCTCCGCCTTTTACATAGACTTTCGTTTGATCGACAAACATGCTATCACTTCCTTGTTTTCTGCAAGTCAATTCTTGCTGTATACTTCTCTAAAAGTTAATATCCATCTTAAAAAATATTTCATCCTCATTACATTCAAGAATTTCAATTGATTGCTCGGCCGTTAATGAACTCTCCAAAAACTCGATCACTGGGGATTGATCAATGAACCTGCCTTGCATATGAAATGTACAGTGCATATCACTCACTTCTTTTTTACACATAGAAACAGCCAGTATATTTTCAAAAAACGGATCCAGGTTTTTATCCAGAATCTTGAAGAAATCGTTTGTCCAGCGATACATCAGCCCGTCCATCTCGGCTGAGCCTTCAAAAACATCAATGATTTCATATTCGCAATAAAATGATCCATTATTCCAATTCGACGTCAACAGCATCTCGGTGAACTTAGGCAAATTCAAACTGGAAAGTCGTGCTTCATTCTGGGTTTCAACAATGATTTCATCAATGATGCCCTTGACACGATCAATTCTGTTCAACTCCAGATTCCCTTTGATGATTTGAATTTTATTCAGCCAGTCATGCCTGGTTTGACGCAGAGTTTCAATAGTCGTCCAATTTTTATCCATTATTAACACCTTCAATTATGATAAAGAAACTTTTTTCAGCTCTATCATGTTGAATACTTCCATTTGTACAGTATATCAAAAAAACAACAAACAGGAAATGAAGCTCGATTCACATGCCTTCACATGAAAGCCCCCGTCCAAAAAATACAGCCGCACACCCTGAGTTCTTTGGACGATGGTAGAGCCATTTGAACTAAAAAAGAGAATGGGCCTTATTTATGCACCAATTGGAGATATTATAGTTGAATTGGAGTGTCTATTTGGTTTAACCAAATCGGATGGATGAATAATCTTGGATTTACCCCCTGAAAGTTTAAGAAAGCCCGCCTATTGGCGAGCCTTTTGTAAGTCAGAGGTTGTTTCCTTATACTAATGACTAAAGTCTCCTGCAAAATGCTGGTTCGTTCCTATAGTATAAATAAAGGGCCGGACCCCTTCATCACTATATAGCATACCATTATTAATAATGACGCGGTATATAGTGTCTTGTAGAAGGAATCAGACCCTTTTGAGTCAGCCTCTGTTCAAAGATGCCAATTATGCTTCTTGTGCAACTGGATATACGCTTACTTTTTTACGGTCACGTCCGAAACGTTCGAATTTAACAACACCGTCTACTTTAGCGTATAGAGTATCGTCTCCACCACGGCCTACGTTCTCACCTGGATAGATTTTTGTTCCGCGTTGACGGTAAAGGATAGAACCACCAGATACGAATTGACCATCTGCACGTTTAGCGCCAAGACGCTTGGAGATTGAGTCACGTCCGTTCTTTGTAGAACCTACTCCTTTTTTCGAAGCGAAGAACTGAAGATCTAATCTTAACATTTGTTCCACCTCCTATTGGTTGAGGATAATTTTCATGTATTTACCATAATCACGTTCGATGGTTTGCAGCGATATGAGCATTCCGTTCAAAAGCAGCTGAACCTTCTCTTCCGATTCCGGCGAAAGATTCCCCGGAATGGCGCAGCGAAGATAGCCGCCTTCTCGCCCTTGCTCAATCTCAGGCTCTACGTCCGTTAAGGACATGATGGCATTGACTGCCCCGAAGGAAACAGCCGATACACCTGCACAAACGATATCAGAACCTTTTTTAGCAAAATTAGCATGTCCGCTTAAGGTGAACGAAGCAATCCGTTCCTGCGGAGCATCAAATACAACTTTGATCATCTAGAATCAGCCCTTACGCGTTGATTGCTTCGATAACAACTTTAGTGTATGGTTGACGATGACCTTGTTTTTTACGATTGTTTTTCTTCGCTTTGTATTTGAAAACAGTGATTTTCTTTTGCTTACCTTGTTTTTCGACAGTACCTGTTACAGTAGCGCCTTCAACTAGTGGAGCACCGACTTTCACGTCTTCGCCACCTACGAATAAAACTTTGTCAAATGTAACAGTTTCGCCTGCTTCTGCGTTTAATTTTTCAATGTAAACCGCTTCGCCAGCTGCTACTTTAATTTGTTTACCGCCAGTTTCGATAATTGCGTACATACTTGCACCTCCTTAAATGTCTCAGACTCGCCAATCACAGGCGTTTTACCAAAAAGGCAAAAGCTTAAAACCTGATGTTGAGCGGTTGTAGCACGGGTGCTACAAACATAACATTAAAATCCTACCATGAAACAGGAAAGGCTGTCAATATATTTATAACAATTCCCGCTCTTCACTCGAAAGCCCGCCCGATTTCCTGAATGCTTCCGAATCGCTTGATGGAATAGGCATTCGTCAAACCTGGGATAAAAGACAGGAATATCTTTTTAGCGATCAATTCCTCCAATGCCGGCCGATATGATTCCTTTTCACCAAGCAGCACGTCCGCCACCGCTTTACTGACCTCCACCCATACCGCTTCATCATCCGTCTTCCTGTGCTCCAGCAGTTCACGTTCCAACCGGAAGGCCACCGTTTCCGGGCTCTCGATTTTACCGCTTCCGCTGCACACAGGGCAAGGCACCGTCGTCATTTCACTTAAAGACGGGGAGGTTCGCTTTCTCGTCATTTGTAAAATGCCCAGTTCCGTAAAACCGATGACCTGGATTCGCTTCTCATCCCTCACCGCTTCCTTTTTGATGATTTCGATGATTTCCTGCTTATGCCGGGACTGGTCCATATTGATGAAATCTATCAGGATGATTCCGCTGATATTCCTTAATCTCAGCTGACGGGCGACCTCTTTCGCCGCAGCCTGATTGACCGCAAACAATGTTGCTTCCTTCGCCACCTTGCCGGTGAACTTACCTGAATTGACATCGATTACGGTGAAAGCTTCCGTTTCTTCAAAAATTAAATATCCGCCATTATCAAGCCAGACGATTTTCTTGGCCATTTTCTCAACTTGCGCTTCCACATTCCATTCGGAAAAAATATTCTTGGTACCCGCTACATGGGATATTTCCCACTCCTTACGGTTTTCCTGTATCCACTTTTTCAACTCGCGATAGGCCTCGAAGTCATCGATGGCAAGTTCCCCGTTCGCCGTTCCCGACATTTCGGAAATGATCATATCAAGGTATGCGTCCCTTTCATAGAGAAGGGACGGGGCCTTTAGGGACGCAGCCTTGACTTCAAGCCCTTTATGGAGCTCCCGCAATCCAGTTAACCTGTCAAGGAAGACCGATTCACTTTCGTTCTCCATCGAGGTGCGGACAATCAGTCCCTCATCAGGATTTTTATGCTGCATGGCCGTTTCCCGCCATTGCTTCTGAAGATCGTCGTTTTTGAATTTCTTTGAAACACCAACATAATCTATTCCATGTATGTAAACGAGGGACTCCGTTGAAAACTCGATCAGCCCCGTCAATTTAGCTCCTTTTGTTCCCGTTTCATCCCGGGTCACCTGAACTAGCAGCTTTTCTCCCTGACGGATAAATTGACCGATGGGTGCTTTCCCATCACTTTTTTTGGTAAGCTGGAAGGAGGGAATCTCGTCACGGTGTAAAAAACCATTCTTCTCTGCACCATAATCAATGAAGGCGGCATCCATTCCCGGCAGCACCTTCGTCACCTTCCCAAGATAAATATTACCGACCGTACTGCGCTTTTGAGGCGGCATGATTTCAAGTTTACGTAAAACACCATTCTCAAGGACGGCCACTCTTTTTTCGCGTGAAGCTAGGTTCGCGATCATTTTTTTCATCAAAAAAAATCCTCTCCTCAATTTGAAGAAAGGATAACATATTTAATAAGAATATAATAGGTCGCCGATTTTCCCGTTCGTCATTTTCTCCGAAAAATAGGCGTGAAGGATTTCCGTTTCATCCAACGAGCCGCTCTCTTTCCCGTTTTTCATAATGATGACGGGGTGTTTACAGCCGCGTTGAAACAGTTCCAGCACTTTATATATCGGTTCTTGTGAATCCACCGATATCGGCTTCAGTTTCGCCAAATCATTCGTATGCCCGTAATGGCGCTGCAAAAGAAAGCGGATGAACGCGTAATACCTCTGCCGCCATTCCATGACGAGTGAGAGACTTATGAAAAAGATGATGAGCCAGATGTTCAAATTGAGCGGATCCAGTATGATCCAGGTCAAAAAAGCCAGGACAGCGAATACTGCAGAAAAGTGAAGGGTATGCTTCTGCGCTTCCAAAAAGGTGCAGTATAGGGAAATACCGATGAATAGCAAGCGTCCCCCGTCCAAGGGCCAAATTGGCAGCAGATTAAAAATCAGCAGCATGAGGTTCATATACAAAAAGGGCTGGTACAGCTCATATGGGATAATAGTGAAGAAATAGAGCAAAAAAGCTGCTCCAATGAGCCAAACATGTTGAAGCGGACCGGCAAGCACCACCGCCAAATCCTCCTTCAAACTTTTATTTCCATACTCCTCAGTCTCGACTGCCCCGCCAAAAGGAAGCAGCTGGATTGACTTTATCCGCCATTTGAAGTGCTGGGCACAGACAGCATGCCCCATTTCATGAATGAAGACGATGAGCAGCAGCATCATCATTTCAACGAAATGGGCTGTGAGGATGGCGATGCCAATGACAAACCACAGTGTCGGGTGCACCCTGATTTTAAACAGTAACTTCGCATATTCACTCAAAGGAAATCACCTTTTTAGGATCGACGAAAGCATCATTTTCTTTTATCGCTAAATAAAATCTGCCCTTGGATCCATCTTCACTTAGTGTAACCTGTCCGACTTCATTTCCCTTTTTAACGAACTCATACAATTTCACATCAATTTCTTTCAGCTGCCCATACCAAGATTCAGTTTTATTGGCATGCTGAATGACTACCGTCTTTCCGATCCCCTCCTTTTCACCGGCAAAAATGACGACCCCTTCATTAACGGCCTCGACCTTTGAGCCTTTGCTCGTTTCCAATATGATTCCCTCACCGTTCGTCTCGAAGTTTTGGGTAATCTTCGCAGAAGCTGGCATTGCATATTCCTCATTCGAATCAACAGTTTCCGTATTGGCTTCATTCGGTAAAAAAGCGATTGGTTTACCAAACGCACTTTCGTACCAATTGGAGATTGAAGCGAACTGAAATTCCTTGTTCATGTTCTCCGTGACAAAACTTCTGGCAGGGTCCAGCTGCACAGAAGGGTGTTTGAACATCACCGCAACTATCAGGAACAGGCATACACTGGCAAGGATTTTAAAGAAAAAATATTCTTTCTTGAAGAGCGGATGATCTTTCTCGGAATACCCGTTATATGAATCAATCCCATATGGTTCCTCATTGTTGATTTCCGTCCAACTGCTGCTTCCTGCCGGCTTATCATTAAACTTGCGTCTCTTGGCAATACGATTTCGGATATCTTTCCTGCGATCATCCATTCCAGATTCCCCTCCCTGCTCATGTCAAAGCGCTATATTACAACGTATGAGCAACTTGTCCAGACTATGACGGAGAAAAGATATTCTTTCTGCACATCCTGAAAAATTTTTTCCAATGAAAAATCATCAAGAAACCAATGAATTTCCAAGGTGATTTCTGTATCGATTCAGAAAATCTAATAATTGAGATTGATATTGTTCCCTGAAATTTGTTATAATAAAGTGGTTTTAACATTATTGAGGGGGAACAATTTTTTATGTCAATCGAAATAGGCAGCAAAGTACAAGGTAAAGTAACAGGTATCACTAATTTTGGAGCATTCGTAGAATTACCAGGAGGCTCAACAGGTCTTGTGCATATCAGTGAGGTAGCAGATAGCTATGTAAAAGACGTAAATGACCATCTTAAAGTAGGCGACCAAATTGAAGTAAAAGTGATTAGTGAGAAAGACGGAAAAACTGCCTTGTCCATCAAAAAGGCTATAGATAGACCCGAAGGGCAAACCTCTTCTTATACCAAACGCCCACCACGCCAAGGGGATAGCCGATCTAAAGATTTTCGTTCAAAAGGTAATTTCCAACCAAAGGAAAATTTCGAAGATAAAATGGTGCGCTTTTTAAAGACTAGCGAAGAAAATTTATCGACTCTTAAACGCAGCACTGAATCAAAACGCGGCGGCAGAGGCGGAAGACGCGGATAACCCGCTGCATTTTAGCATATAGAACAGGCAAGCCGGGATACGGCTTGCCTTTTTTATTTTCCTGAAGTTCCGTCCAAAAAAAAAGCGAGGGCATCAAATGCTCCCCGCTTCTTGACAAAGGAATATAGATTTACCGCACGCTAAAGAATTTTTTCAACTTGGACATGAAGCCCTTTGGTTCGCTGCCAATTGGAGTCAAAGGCACAGATTCACCAAGGATCCTTCTGGCAATGTTCCGATAGGCAAGCGAGACTCTATTGTCCGGATTGTAGGCAATGGGTTCCTTTTTATTCGCTGCCACAATGACCTGGTCATCATCAGGAATGACGCCGATCAAATCAATCTTAAGAAAATCGGCAACTCCATCGATATCCATTTCTTCATCCTCATGAAGCAAATGGCCGCGAATCCGGTTGATGATCAATTGAGGCGGTTCAATATGCTCTTCTTTTTCAAGCAGGCCAATAATACGGTCAGCATCCCTTACAGCCGGTCTCTCTGCCGTCGTAACGATAATCGCCTTGTCTGCCCCAGCTATGGCATTCCTGAACCCCTGTTCGATGCCTGCAGGGCAATCAATGATGACATAATCATAGTCAGGCTTCATATCGCTAATGAGTTTCCTCATCTGCTCTTCATTCACCACTGTTTTATCACTATTTTGCGGAGCTGGAAGCAAATAAAGCAAATCCTCGAAATGTTTATCCTTAATGAGCGCCTGGTGTATCTTGCAGCGCCCTTCGACCACATCGACCAAATCATAGATGATGCGATTCTCCAATCCCATGATCACATCCAGATTCCGAAGACCAATATCCGTATCAATCAAGCAAACCTTCTTGCCTAGAAGAGCTAAAGATGTTCCTAAATTGGCGGAGGTGGTCGTTTTCCCGACACCACCCTTACCGGATGTTATAACTATTGCCTCTCCCACGATTAGAGACCCCCTTCTAATCTATTTAAATTAGGTCTATATTTCTTTAAAACTTGCAGTTTTTCTATAATGATATTTTCTTCTTCATCCATGAAGGCACATTCCAAGTCATGTCCCCATTTTGAATATTGATCGGGAGATAAGTTCACTTGTCCGGCAATGCGCAGCTGGGCAGGCTTCATGACAGAGGCAGCTATGATGGCCTCATTATTCCCTTTATATCCGGCATGGGCTATTCCCTTTAGCTGTCCCATGATATATATGTTGCCACCCGCACGAACCGTTCCGTCGGGATTGACATCCCCAATTAACAGTAAGTCACCGGGAACTTCAAAAACCTGTCCCGACCTTATCACCTTTGTCACGGTCGTCACTTGGTTTTCTTCTTTCCATCGTTTCGCTTCATCCTTCGTCAGGACATTCGAAATCATCTCAACCACGAAAAGCTTCTTCTTTTTATGGATGACCTCTTTAATCTTTTCTTCTTGTTGTTCATCAAGATAGCGGTTCCCTGTATGTACTTTTACGGAAATGGACGGGTCATTTTCTTGAAACTGATAGTTTGCCGAAAGCTTCACTTCTAACTCTTTCAATAATTCGGAAAATGAGCAAGAATCATCGAGATGAAGCATAAACCCGTCTTTTGTTCCCTTAATCATGACATTTTGCTGAATTCTTTTATTCATGACGTTTGTTTCACCTCAATGAAATATAATTCGACATAGGAAAACAAATTTCCTTTTTCTACGTACACGGAAAAGAGAAAATACATTTCCCACCTGCTTCTTAAAGACACAGGAACGTTATTCCGTTTCTCCTTGCAAATCAAGCATTTCAATCATTCTTTTTAAAGGATAGCAGCTGATGATAATGAATGCGAGATTCAATAATAATGTCGGAATCAATCTCCGTTCCGCAAATTCACCAAATCCCATATCTGCAAATGATAGGATGATATTCATCTGAAAGATGACAACCTCTAAAACTGCCGTGAATATAAGCGCAGTAAGGCAGGCAACCAAAATATTATTTTGGAGGATTTTCATGCTTTTCGATATCAGATAGGCAAGAAAAGGCAGCAGGAACATATAAATTCCAAGGATTTCCGTATATACGACATCATAAGTCAACCCAAGAATCGCCCCATAAAGCATACCCATTTTCCTGGACCCGTACATGGTCAGGAAAAAAACGAATATCATCATGAAATGGGGCACGACGATTTTATCGGCCCCGAATGCATCTCCAGCGAACATCTGGGCGAAGATGCTTTCAAAAACAAAAAAAACCAAGGCTATGAAAGAAAGGATGAAATATCTCACTCAGCTTCATCCTCCCCTTCACTTTCTTTCGTTACACCGTCCACTTCACGCTGAACGACCATGACATTATTAATATCATAAAAATCCGTCGAAGGTTCGATATATGCAGTCTGGTTCAATCCATATTGATCCACTTTGACATCGACAACTTTCCCGATCAGCAGACCTTTCGGAAAGATTCCTCCATAACCGGATGTGATGACCAATGAATTTTTCTTGATCTTTTTATCGTAAGGAATCCGTTTCATCAGCAAAAGGTTCTTCTTATCATCGAACCCTTCAATCAAGCCATATGCTTTATCATCACCCTGAACGATGGCTGAGACACGGTTGGCTTTATCGATTGAACTTAAAAGTTGAACCGAGGCCGTGAAATCCGTCGCCGATTTCACCTTACCGACTAACCCATTGGAAGTGATGACAGCCATGTTTTTTTCTACCCCATTACGCTTCCCTTTATTGATCGTCAGCATTTCATGCCAGCGGTCGGGATTACGGCCGATGACCGTCGCCTGAGTGGGCGAATACTTCCGCAGGTCATCTTCTTTTTTGAGGTTGTCGCGAAGTTCTTCATTTTCTTCCTTTAAATCTTGGACTTGGGTTTTCAATAATACATATTCATCCAAGCGGGCTTTCAATTTTTTGTTTTCATCGTATGTATGTTGAAGGTCTTTTAAGCCCCCTACAAAACCTGTTATACCCGATACTGGCTTATTAAACACATTTCCGACCCAGCCTGTCGTATCTTTCAGGAATTGCTCCGGCCAGGTCAACTCTTCTCTCTCCCTTAATGAAAAACCGATCAATGCCACGAGAACGATAATACTAACGAGCAAGAGAAGGAGCTTTTTATTGAAAAACTGTGGCATGGTGATTACACCTCTATCTAAAATTTACTCTATGGTTTTTAAAATTACACTATGGATTTAATGAAACAGCAAAACATAAGAAAACCGGCTCAAAATTGCACCTTTTGTTGAGCCGGCCCTATTTGAGAAGTAATGCTTATCGCGAATCTCTTGATTTAGTCTTGAATAAATGAATGTGGTCCAGCGCTTTTCCCGTTCCGATCGCAACACAATCCAGAGGATTTTCAGCGATGATCACCGGCATTTGCGTTTCTTCACTGATGACTTTATCCAAATTGCGCAGCAAAGCACCCCCGCCTGTCAGTACAATGCCTCTGTCCATGATGTCAGCTGCTAATTCAGGTGGTGTTTTCTCTAAAGTGTTTTTCACGGAATCCACAATTGCAGAAACGGTGTCGCTTAATGCTTTGGATATTTCCTCAGCTGTAATTTCGATCGTTTTTGGTAATCCGGTCAATAGGTCACGGCCGCGAATTTCCATGTTTTCGACGCCTTCCGTGTCTCCAGCAGAACCAATTTCCATTTTGATCGCTTCAGCAGTACGCTCACCGATCATCAAATTGTAGTTCTTACGGATGTAGACGATTATGGCATCATCCATTTCGTCACCGGCAATACGGATCGATTGGCTTGTAACGATTCCGCCAAGGGAAATGATGGCCACTTCCGTCGTCCCTCCGCCGATATCGACGACCATGCTGCCTGTAGGCTCCCAAACGGGAAGGTCCGCACCGATCGCTGCTGCAAACGGTTCTTCGATAGGATATGCGTCACGGGCTCCAGCTTGTCTTGCTGCATCGATGACTGCACGCTGCTCAACTGCCGTAATTCCAGAAGGCACACAAATCATGACATATGGCTTGTTGCCGAATACGCCCTTCTTTTGAGCTTCCTTCATATAGTACTTCATCATGGTAGCCGTCGTTTCATAATCGGCAATTACTCCATCCTTCATCGGGCGCAGGGCAACCACGTTACCAGGTGTACGGCCGATCATGTTTTTCGCATCGTTTCCGACTGCAACGATTTGCTTTGTATCTGTTTGCACCGCTACAACCGATGGTTCACGTACTGCGATGCCTTTTCCCTTCACATAGACAAGCGTATTCGCCGTTCCTAAATCAATCCCTATATCTCTTGCTCCAATTCCAAACATTCTGGTATCTCCCTTTCGTAAACAAAAATGCCTTTTTATAAGTTCAAATAATAATTTGTCGTTTTTTGACAATAAGAGTTTTGAAAAAGTTTCCTCTTTTAAAAATCATAAACAATATTATATCGTATCGTCAAAAAATTTGATAGTGTCATAAATAACCTTTTTCCTTCAAGCTAACATATTTATGTTCCCCGATGATGATATGGTCCAATACTTCAATGCCGATTATTTTACCACATTCGACTAACCTTTTCGTCACTTCAATATCTTCTCTGCTGGGAGAGGGGTCTCCGGAGGGGTGGTTATGAAGACAAATGATAGAGGCAGCTGACCTTTTGAAAGCCTCTTTAAAGACCTCGCGCGGATGCACGATCGAGGCATTGAGGCTCCCGATGAATATCGTAGTTTTTTGCAGCACTTGATTTTTCGTATTTAAATAGAGACAGACGAAATGTTCCTGTGATAAAAACCGCATTTCCTCCATGCAATAATTAGCTCCATCTTCAGGAGATCGAATCACATAACGGTCTTGGTCATTCAAATTGTTAATTCTCCTGCCAAGTTCGACAGAGGCCAGGATTTGTATCGCTTTTGCTTCACCAATCCCTTTAATCACGGTCAGTTCTTCCACTGAGGCTTCTTTTAGCAGCCGCAGGCCCTTGAAGGAATTGATGAGCCTGCCGGATAGTTGCAGGACTGATTCTTCCCTTGATCCCGTCCTCAATAGCAAAGCAAGCAATTCCTGATTGGAAAGACTTTGCGGCCCGTCCTGGAGAAACCTTTCGCGCGGCCTCTCTTCTTTCGGGTAATCCCGTATTAACATTTTTTCGCTCAAAAGATCAACCCTTCCTTAGAAAAGGGAAGATGCCAGGGGAAATCTGATTATCCTAACTCTTCCTGCATCGCTTTAAGTTCCCGGGCCAGTCTTGAGACCGGAAGCCCGACGACTGAGAAATAGTCCCCTTTGATTTGTTTGACAAGAAGAGATCCGTATCCTTGAATCCCATAGCCGCCAGCTTTGTCAAAAGGTTCCCCGCTATCCAGATATCGTTCGATTTCAGCTTCTGGCAGCTCCCAAAATGTCACTTCCGTTTTTTCTGCGAATACTCTGCGATGCTTTCCGAACAGGATGGCGACACCTGTGTATACTTCATGTGTCCGTCCTGATAACATTTCCAGCATTCTTTTTCCATCCGCCCTGCTTACCGGCTTACCCAAAATCTTACCATCAAGGACAACAACGGTATCCGAGCCGATTACCCAGCTTTCCTGAAATTTTGCTGCGATGGCTTCCGCTTTACGGGATGCCAGTTCTTTCACCGCTGCATCAGGACACATGTTTTCATCAATACTTTCATCAACATTGGAATTCATGCTTTCAAAGGGGATTTGAAGAAATTGAAGAAGTTCTTTACGACGTGGTGATGAGGAAGCTAAAATCAATGGCTGCATAATATAAAAGTCACCTTTCTTTACATAGGGAGATACATATCTATCCTATCAAATAATGGTGCAATCCACAATTATTGTTTACTAGGAATCGACAAATCCCTGTAAGTATTTCCCTGAAAATAAAAAAGGTATCACAGATGGTTTCATATTGGGAGGCTTGTCCCATTTGGCAGCCCCCCTTTTTTCTTTACTTTTGGTAATTCAATAAAAAATTCAGAAGACTTTCTTGAGCCTGGAATAGCTTTTCTTCATTTTTGGAAGTCTCATATTCATCAATCGACTTTGCCGCAGCAGTCAGGTCATCGTTCATCTTTGAAAACGCCGGCGATAATTTCGCCGCCTTCAGTTCATCCATGTTTTTTTTCAGGGTTTCCCCGTTTACCGTCCCTGCCTTTCCGCGAAGCTTTGTTGCGGATGTTTCTGCCAACGAAGCATATACTGCCTTCATCTTGTCGAGGGTTTTTTCATCTTCTTGGCTTGTCCCGGCCGCTTCAAAATTGATTTCCTTCCAATATACATCCACATCATATGACTTTAAGAACAAGGCCAGTTCTTTACTTGCAGCTAGACTCTCTGCCGACCCCAGAAATAGATAATAGCTTTCTTCCAATTTGAAGATTTCAGCAGGAACCTGCTTTTCAATGATTTTCTTTTGAATTTGCCTTGCCGCATCCTCGCTGCTGAATACTCCTCCCTGTACAAGGAATGTCTTCAGCTGGTTTCCCGGTTCAGTCACTGCCGCTTTTTTATCTTCAACAGTGGCTTCGGTTGGAATCGGGGTCTCGACCGAAGATACTTGGGCTTTTTCCTTTGTAATCGTTTTAACGGCGATCAAGCCAAGAATCGACCCAAAAAACACAGCACAGATGACTGCAATCATGAATGTCTTGATCGGTCTTTTATCCGAGCTTTTCAGTGACCCGGTACCAAAGCCGATGAGCTTCGGCATTTTCTTCTTTGGCGGTGTGGGTACCAATACGATCTTGCCTTCATTTGAATCCTCAGGGAGTATCCATTCGAAACTCTCATCAGTTTGTTCCTGCTCCTGCTCCTTACTCGCCGCCTCTTGACTTTCAATTTTTTTCTCGCCAAATACTTTTTCTTCCCCATTTATTTTAATCGTTACACCCTTGCTTTGTTCCGGCTTGCCCAATTTTTTTCCTCCCCTCCAGATCATTTTTTTCATCCTATCATAGAGGGAAAAAAAAATAACAAGACTTTTGTCGTCTTGTCATTAATAGGTTTCGTCAAATTTCCCTATTCATATATGGGTAACAAAAAAGGAATTCCGTGTACTGGTACTATTGCTTCATGAACCATTCCATATCACCTCTCACGAATTACATACATCCCTCCATCATTTCATAATCTCTTGCCGTCAAATGGGGATGGTTCCCTACTGGGATATTGTTCAGGTGATTTTTGACAAATTCCTCTTGGATCAGGATGGTCCTTTAAGCTCATCTTAAAAATGTTACATACCAATGTAATAGCGAATCGCCCCAAAAATAAGCAGTCAATGTCCCAAAAACAATATACGGTCCGAAAGGAATAAGGGTTTTCTTTTTTAAGATTCCGGTCAGCAATCCGGTGATGCCAAGCAATGCCCCATAAAAGCACGCAAAAAGCAACGATAGCAGCACCAGCTTCAATCCCAATACGAAGCCAATCACTGCAAACAGCTTGATATCACCGCCACCCATGCCACCCTTACTCACAACCGCGATTGATAACAGCAGGCTAAAGCCAACCGCTGCCCCGACAATTGAATCCCACCAGGGCGTCAGTGGAAATGAGACTCTTAAAACAATAAAAATCACTATAAAGAAAAGCAGTATTTTATCGGGTATGAGCATAAAGGCGACATCAGTCACGAAGATGATCATAAATAATGAAATCAATATCCAGCCAACCAACAGTTCGCCCGACCAGCCAAGGAATATCGGAGCAGAGGCAAACAAAACACCGGTCAGCATTTCCACGGCCGGATAAAGGGGGGATATCCTTGCTTTACAGCCCCGGCATTTACCGACTTGCAACATATAAGAAATAACCGGTATCAACTCGAAGAATGTCAATGTACGCCCGCAAGAAGGGCAGGCGGAACGACGATTCGCGAATGAATGACCAGCTGGAACACTTAAACCGACAACGTTAAAGAATGAGCCTAAAATCAAGCCCAATACGAAGAGATAGATATGGATAGCCATCATTTATGCAACGTGCATGAGGATTCGATTGCATTTCTTTGAAATCCTGATATAAAAGTCCCTTCCGCTATGTAATTAACCATTGGGTTCTTCATGCTCATCCCTCCCGTCATTTTATTAAGCAGATCCTACTATTCAACATTCATATGGAATGCAATATATAATCATATTTTAACAAATAAACTGGGTGATTTGTTATCAATCACTCTATTGGAGTTTTTTCTTTTCAAGAGGCTCTTTAACAAGAGAAAAGGACCTTTGAATACATATCTTTCACCAAATCATAAATGAAAGTGAAGTCAATGACAGCCTCAATTTTACGAAAATAATAAAGACTTTTGGCAAAGGGGTTTTATATAAAAGTTAAAACAAAGTTGATTGGAACGGAAGGTACGAGACTCCTGCGGGAAAAGCGAGTCCAGAGGAGACCCCGCAGGCGCAAGGCGCCGAGGAGGCTCCCGGACCGCCCGCGGAAAGCGAGTGCCTGGAGTGGAAATCAACGTTTAAATTGCACCCCTCCCTAAAAAACTGTAGGCAAACCCGCTTTGCTTTGGTTTCCATGATAAAGTGCCTCATTGCGGTAATGCACATCCTTTAGGCATCTTCTCTGATGAGGAACTCCCTCACAAGTGAAAGGAAATGAAGGGACCCTGTAATGACAAGAATCTCTTTATCCCCCGTTTTCCTTCTGCCTTCAGTTATTGCCGCCTGCCAATCCTTATTTATACTTTTATTTGGATGATTGCATTTTTCATAAAGCGTTTTCGCATCCGTCGCCCGTTCATGGTCGAATTCGGTAATGATGATTTCCATTGCCCCCGTTTCCAGTCCATGAAGCATCTCGGAATAGTTTTTATCTTTAAATGAGCTGAATACGAATCGGTACTTATAGTCGGGGTAATGCACTTTTAGCGTTTCCTTCAGTACGTCGATGCCAGCAGGATTATGTGCACCATCAATGATCACCAACGGCTCATCCGATATTTTTTCAAAGCGCCCATCCCATTTTGCTGCCCCTATTCCTTTAAGGATGCTTTTTTCATCGATATTTTCCATCCCTACTGTGACAGCAGCAATGGCCAGTGCCGCATTCTCCATTTGATGACGGCCCAGCATCCGCATTTCCACATTTTCGATTGACCTATCGGCAAGCGCAAATGAGAAACTTTGTCCACGTTCACTTCGCTTCATATCGCTAACACGAAAGTCTTTGCCCAATTGGTAATAAGGTACGCCTAAAGCTGACGCTTTTTCTTCAATTACTTTTGCTGGTTCCCCGGCTGTGACTCCGCTGATGACCGGCGCCCCGCTTTTTATGATACCTGCCTTCTCAAAAGCAATTTCCCCAAGTGTGTTACCCAGGATGTTCGTATGTTCCAAAGAGATCGAGGTAATGATCGAAAGAAACGGCTGGATGACATTCGTTGTGTCAAGCCTACCTCCCAAACCGGTTTCCATCAAAACCAAATCGACTTCCTTTTTGCTAAAATAAGAGAATGCCATTGCAGTCAAAATTTCGAACTGGGTGGGACCATTCCCCTTGCTGTCCATCTCATGGATGATCGGCCAAAGCTTCCGGAAGACATCGATGAATTCCTGATCACTGATTTCATCCTCATTCACCTTCAGCTGTTCATTCATCCGGATTAAATAAGGAGAAGTGAAGGAAGCGGCCCGAATCCCTTGGGCAAGCAGAATTTCTTTAATATATTGCAGTGTCGATCCTTTCCCGTTGGATCCCGCAATGTGAATATACTTTAGCTCCTTGTGCGGGTCGCCTAATTTAGTTAACAATGTTTCCATCCGTGACAGGCCAAAATTCATGCCCAATCGAACTTGGCGCCGTTCAAAAAATTGATTGATTTCTTTCATGGTTGTAACCATTATCGTGGAGCCTCCTCTTTCTTTATACCGCTCTTATGCGTTAAGATTATTTTATCAATATATGTACGATTAACCTAGATGAAAGGTAGTGTTTTACCATGAAAACTTCAGATTTCCACTGCTGGATTGTCGTCAACGGCTATTTACAGCATGATAAGTTTTCCAGTTTAGCTTTGTTCATTAAAGAGGCGGCTGAAAGGAAAGATATCACGGCAACCCTTATCCGCAATTCAGATCTCATGCCCATAATCGAAAAAGGAGTGCCGCTGCTTAAAGGAAACTTTGATAAGCTGCCGGATTTTGTTCTGTTCATGGATAAAGACATTCATTTGGCGCGCCATTTGGAATTGCTCGGCATCCCCGTATATAACAGCAGTGCAGCAATCGATATATGCGACAGCAAAGCAAAAACACATCAAGCCTTAACAGGGCATGGCATACCGATGCCGAAAACCATATTTCCCCCTTTTACGTACGAAGGGATTGAAAGGGTCAATATGGATGCTTTCATCCAAATCGGCAATGAACTCGGTTATCCTCTTATCGTTAAGGAAGCATACGGTTCTTTTGGGGAACAAGTATATTTAATCCAATCAGAGGATGAGTTACTGAAGACAGTCCGTGATCTTGGCCACAAACCATTTATCATCCAGGAATTCATCGAGCACAGTAAAGGTCGGGATATTCGCGTGAATGTCGTGGGCAATCAAGTCATAGCAGCGATGCAACGTCATTCCGAGCAGGACTTCCGAGCTAATATGACTGCCGGGGGGCAGGCTACACCATATATCCCCACCAGTGAAGAAGCACAACTTGCCATTCGATGTGCGCAAATTCTGGGTGCCGACTTCGCTGGCGTCGATTTGCTGTTTGGTGAAGAAGGTCCGCTTCTGTGCGAAGTGAATTCGAATTCGCATTTATTGAACATTTATGAATGTACTGGCATCAACATCGCCGATAGCATGTTCGATTATATCTTGAAAGAATTAGGAAAAGGAAGTGCATCTGATGAAAAAACAAGCAGGCTGGTTGATTTATAACCGTGAGGATGCCTTGAAAAATAAAGGATACATAGATTGGATGCTTGACGAAGCCAGTAAACTTGAACTTGATTTACACTTTCACTTTCGGGAAGACCTTAGTATCGGACATCGCTTCAACAATTTGTATGTGGAACATGAGATGCAGCCAATTTCATTGCCGGACTTTGCCATCGTCCGGACCATCGATCCTTTTTTCACTAAGCAACTTGAGCAATTGGGGATTGCTTGCTTTAACTCCTCCTTCGTATCGGAAATCGCGAATGACAAAGCAAAGACGCATCAATATTTGTCCTCGCTGGGGATTCCAATGGCCGATACCGTATATTGTAACGGAAGGCCGAGTGCCGATGACATGGAGCTCCCTTTCATTGCTAAAGAAACAAGCGGCCGCGGCGGGAAACAAGTATTTCTAATCGAGCATGCCGATGATCTTGCCCAGCTGAATGATGGGAATTGGATAGTTCAAAAACCTGGCTTATTCGGTAGGGATATCCGCGTTTTTGTGGTTGGTAATAAAGTGAAGGCTGCTGTACTCAGGGAATCCGCTTCCAGTTTCAAGGCAAATTATACGCTGGGCGGATCGGCTTCGCTATATGAGCTGACTGCATCTGAATTAGCCCTTGTTGAAAGAGTAATGGGTTCATTTGATTTCGGCCTGGTCGGTATCGATTTCATATTTGCCGAAGATGGCAGCCTCATGCTGAACGAAATTGAGGATGTCGTCGGGAGCCGGACATTAAGTGCACTAAGTGATATGAATATCGTATGGGAGTACCTTACATTCATAAAAGAAAGCATATCCTCTTCTTAAATAGCATCTAAACAGAAAAAGGATGAACCGGCTTCAAGCTGGTTCATCCTTTTGTTTTACAGTTGTTTCAGTTCGCTGATCCTGTGGATTACAGAGTCGCGTTTTTCGCTATAGTCTTTTTCCTTGGCACGTTCTTCTTCGATGACGCTTGCCGGCGCCTTTTTAACGAAGCCCTCGTTGCCTAATTTTTTCTGTACACGCTCAACTTCTTTATTAAGTTTGTCGAGTTCTTTTTCAAGACGTTTCACTTCTTCGTCAATATTGATCAGTCCTGTAAGCGGAAGGATTAGTTCTACGCCAGTTACGACAGCTGTCATGGCTTGAGCAGGCTCTTCGACTTCGATTCCGATCGTCAATTGTTCAGGATTACAGAAACGCTCGATATAGCTGCTGTTTTTCTGTAATGTCACTAAGATGGCCTCATCTTTCGCTTTTAAAATCAAATTGATTTTTTTGCTTAACGGTGTGTTCACCTCAGCACGGATATTACGGACGGAGCGGATGATTTCAACAAGCAGCTTCATTTCCTCGGCTGCAGCTGTATCAGTCAACTCTTCATTCACTTCCGGCCAAGCGGCAACAGTGATGGACTCACCTTGATGCGGTAGGTTCTGCCAGATTTCTTCGGTAATGAATGGCATGAACGGGTGTAACAATCTCATTGTGTTATCCAGTACATACGCCAAGATCGAGCGCGTCGTTTTCTTAGCCGCTTCGTCTTCTCCATATAGCGGAAGCTTCGCCATTTCAATATACCAGTCACAGAAGTCATCCCAAATGAAGTTGTATAGCACACGGCCCACTTCACCAAACTCATAACGGTCCGCAAGTCTGGTTACGTTGGAAATCGTTTCATTCAAACGCGTCAAGATCCATTTATCGGCTACAGACTTCTCACCGCTTAAATCGATTTCTTCATACGTCATGCCATTCATATTCATCAAAGCAAAACGTGATGCGTTCCAAATCTTATTGGAGAAATTCCAAACTGCTTCGACTTTTTCCGTACTATAACGAAGGTCCTGGCCTGGCGAGCTGCCCGTAGATAAGAAGTAACGCAGGGAATCGGCACCGTATTGATCGATGACATCCATCGGATCGACACCATTGCCTAGCGATTTACTCATCTTGCGCCCCTGTTCGTCACGAACCAGTCCGTGGATCAGCACATCTTCAAATGGTCGTTCACCTGTGAACTCAAGAGCTTGGAAAATCATCCGCGATACCCAGAAGAAAATGATATCATAGCCTGTTACAAGTGCCCCGGTTGGATAGTAACGTTGGAAATCGACACTGTCCTTGTCAGGCCAGCCCATAGTCGAGAATGGCCATAATGCCGAGCTGAACCATGTATCAAGGACATCTGTATCTTGTTCCCAGTTTTCAGCGTCCGCCGGCTCCTCATGACCTACATACACTTCACCTGTTTCTTTATGGTACCAGGCGGGAATGCGGTGACCCCACCAAAGCTGACGGGAAATGCACCAGTCGCGGATATTTTCCATCCAATGCAGGTACGTTTTCTCGAAACGGTCCGGTACAAAATGAACTTTTTCCTCATCGGTTCCTTTTTGAAGCTCAACGGATGCATCAGCCAGCGGCTGCATCTTAACGAACCATTGCGTCGAAAGATATGGTTCAACAACAGCACCGCTTCTCTCTGAATGGCCTACTGAGTGAAGGTGATCTTCGATTTTGAAGAGTACTCCTTCTTCCTGAAGGTCCTTGACGATTTGCTTACGGCATTCAAAACGGTCCATGCCTTCATATTTACCGGCCTTTTCATTCATCGAGCCATCTTCATGCATGACAAGGATGCGCTCCAAGTCGTGACGGTTCCCGATTTCGAAGTCATTCGGATCATGAGCAGGAGTAATTTTGACCGCGCCTGAACCGAATTCCATATCGACATAATCATCACCGACAATCGGGATTTCCCTGCCTGTAATTGGCAAGCGGACCTTTTTGCCGATCAAGTGTTTATAACGGTCATCTTCAGGGTGTACAGCAACAGCAGTATCGCCAAGCATCGTTTCTGGACGGGTGGTGGCAATTTCAATTTCACCCGATCCGTCAACCAATGGATATTTCATATGGTAAAATGCGCCCTGCACATCTTTGTAAATGACCTCGATATCGGATAACGCCGTTTTCGTTGATGGATCCCAGTTGATGATGTATTCGCCGCGATAAATCAAGCCCTTGTTATAAAGCGAAACGAACACTTCGCGCACTGCTTTTGAAAGACCTTCATCCAGGGTGAAGCGTTCACGGGTATAATCAAGTCCAAGACCTAGCTTTGACCATTGTTCACGGATATGGCTCGCATATTCCTCTTTCCATTTCCATGTCTCTTCCACGAATTTTTCACGCCCAAGGTCATAACGGCTCACGCCATCCGCACGAAGTTTCTGTTCTACTTTCGCTTGAGTGGCAATACCGGCATGGTCCATGCCTGGTAACCATAAAACATCATAGCCTTGCATCCTTTTCATGCGTGTCAATATATCTTGAAGTGTCGTATCCCAAGCGTGGCCAAGATGCAGCTTACCTGTAACGTTAGGCGGCGGGATGACAATCGTGTATGGTTCTTTTTTATCGTCACCCGTCGTTTCGAAAAACTTTCCATCAAGCCACCATTTGTAGCGGCCTTTCTCTATCGTCTGCGGATCATATTTAGTCGGCATTGAAATTTGGTTCTCTTCCATATAATTTCCTCCTTTTGGGCATAAAAAAAACTTCCATCATCTCAAAAGGACGAAGGAAGTTGTTCGCGGTGCCACCTTTTTTCCGAAAAAGAAAAGAATCCCTTTCGGCTCTCAAATCGGATAACGGCTCTTCACCGGCCTTCGCTACTAAGAAGTTCACGAAGACTGCTCGCGGACGACTTCGGATGCTGCTGCCTGGAAACCTCGCACCAATTTGGTTTCCTCTCTGAAAAGTGCATTTCATCTTACTATTTCCGGTCTTTGCATTGATTTATATTCATATGTAAAAACATTGAATGCATATAGTATATAGTACAAAAAACATGGGGCTCCAGTCAATCATCTTTTCGCTTACTTTCTCAGGAATCATCCCATTTGATGCATTCATGTTCATTTTCTTTATTTTATCCTCCAGAAACAGTGAATGTGACGGCTGTTTCACCTTTTTCACTGCCCACCCATAGAATATAAGAAGTCCTAAAAAGGAAGGTAATAATATGAAGCGAAGATATACTCCCTATACTTTACCGCCTTGGGTGAAAAAATTCCGCGGTGTCTGCCAGCAGTTCATCGTCCCCTTTATCGTATTCCAAGGATTACGTACACTGATTTTCCCGACTTTTTTCGATATGCTCCTGCTTATCGCGTTTATTTTCCTGGCCATGTCTTTGTATTTCGAATGGATTTAATTATTCCCTTACAGCAAAAAAATATACATGACTGGAGATGATCCAATCATGTATATTTAGCTTGGGGGTGATTGTTCTTCTTTGGCAGCCTCGGCAGCCGCCTTTTTCTTCTGTTCGATTTCTTCGATTCTCATCACCATATATTCAATATTTTTCAATAGCCAAAATTGCCGCTGAAGTTGCGTGACATTATCAAGCTCTGAACGATGGCCCCTGCCATCGGAATAACCCTTCACTAATTCCAAAGCTGATCCAGGGAATGCCAGATAACTTTGCATGAGCAATAATTCTTCTTCTTTTAACGGAAAATAACGAAAATAGTTATATAGCCAGTCAACACAGTCATCGCATTGGACAGGATAGGTCCTGGCCGCTTTAACGAGAAATGGCAGTAAATCGAAATGCGGCGGAGCCGTATTCGAATTCTCAAAATTGATGAAGTAGCCATATCCCCGCTCATCATAAACGAAATGCTTCAAAGAAACCTTTCCGTGCGTTACCACGGTTCGAACCTTTTCACTATCCTTCGTTTTTTCATACCAGGTTTCAAACTTCTTGATCGAGTACTTCAGCGCCTGTGAAATATCAGTGTAGAAAGAACAAACCGTCAGTTCGAAAGGAGACATATACCACTTCTTTTCACAGCTGACAATATACTCTTCTATAAATTCCTTTTCGTTATTCCAGGCATCAAGCGTCCGCTCATAATGTGCTTCCCGTTCCTCAATATCCACTTGTATTTCCTTAACGGAAAGTGTATGCATCCGAGCAAGCTCCCTGAACAATTGCTTATGCTTTTCATCGCGCTCCCCGTCCCTTTCATCATTGAGCCAGGGCATCAGGTAATACAAACGTCCATTATGAAGAACGGCGTAACGCTGATCCATTGTTTGATAAATGGGAACGATTCGATTATAGCCGCGATGGTACAGTTTTTGAACATTTTTGATAAAATCAATGCCGTTATGCGGTGACATGGATTTCAAGGCAAAAGTACCGCGATCACTGTATACTTTTTTTACACGCCCGAAGTCCTCAATATATTGTACATACATGGCATATTCCTTCAATACGGTCTCCGTGTCCCGATCCCGATTGGCAGGCTGCTGATTCTCGTTTTCCCTCACGAGACTCACTCACTTTCTCTAAAAAAACTAAAAAATCCGCTTCCTCTAGCATTTAAAAAACAGGAGCAGAGCATATGCCCTGCTCTCTGTCCCGGTCAATTCTTATACGCAACCGCCTTCGGTATATAAATGACTTGCCCTTCATGAACGTTCTGATTCGACTCCAATTCATTGCTGAAAAGGATCGATTGAACCGTAACATCATATCGTTGAGCCAAGTCATCAAGCGTTTCCCCTTGCTGAACAATGCAAACCTTCATCCTTACCAGTTCTTCTTCTTGTTTCCGTCCGAATAAATCCATGATGGAAAGCTGCTTTTCATCATGATCGGCCGTTTCTTTTTCATCACGTTCCGCTGCTTGTTTCCTGCCTTTGAAACTCTTAACCTCCTTAGCCGGAGGCGCAGGTCTTTCCCTCTTTTTGAATAGATCGCTTATGGACGAATTGGATTCCTCTTCCTGCTCCACCTTCACATTCTCATTAAGGATAGGACCCGCTGTAACGGCATCGTCTTCCTGCCGGATGACATCCTCGGTTTCTACATTTAAAACTGGGCTACTTTCATGATTGGTTGCTTGACTTGGCTCTTCTTCTACTTCTTCTATAAATGTCACTCTAGGAATCTCCAAGGAATCCTGCCTGCTTGGTTCTTCCTCCAATTTTGCCTCTCCCATGGAAGGTACCTTTTCCGGGGAGTCAGGCGGATCACCAATTACTTCTTCCTCTACAGCTTGAGCTTCTTCCTGTCTATGCACTTCCGTTTCCCATTCCTCCTCTTCAGGATATGGTGAAACAGGAATTTCAAAAACGGGAGCATTATGCTGATCGCTTAAATAAATCGGTTCCTCTTCTTCTTCTTCATTTGCTTCAGAAACCCGTTTTGACTCTGCAGAAAAAGGCGCGTATAACTCTTCTTCCTCCTCATCACGGAAAACGGGCTGAAAATCCGGGATTGGCGGCACTGCGGCTGCATAAGGAATATATGACTCATTTTCCCCATCCGTTTCTTCCTGATCCTCCGTTTCCCCAACTTCCTGCTCAGTATCAAACCGTTCTTCCACATATGAATCATTATAGATTCCGGTTATCAAAAGGTCCGCCTGCAATTTCAAGCAGTTATGCTCTGGCATGGCATAATCAAAGCTTTGAATCGAGACATCAACCTCATCCAAAGAGGCAATCCGATTATTCGGAATCGTTATATCAACCGGAAAACGGTGTGTGAACTCATTAAGTCCATTGGGATGCCTCTCGACCTTTTGAACCGCTTTTGGCAAAAAGGTCTGCGAAAACTCCTCTTCTTCACCATTTTGCGAGTCTTTGTATTCACCGCTTAAATCCAACGAGCCTCGTATAAAAACATATTGATCACTTTCTTGAATCGACACATTTGGATCAAGGGAAATAGAGTATAGCTCAGCCACTTCCTGTCCCTTCTGGAACCAAACGGATTCCTCTAAAGAAAATCGTAAATACGATTCATTTTCTTGCGACAAGACAACTCCTCCTTTCAGCTTCATGAAACGGTACCTATACCAATATCAATCTATGAAGGGAGGAAGCTGTTTATTCCTTAATTCATTTGCAGCTCTCCTTAGATATTCCCTGAATTAAAAGAAAGAGGTTCAATTTTCAGGCTAAATCAAGCGGGAATAACAATCAGCTTGAAAAACCCGCTCGGCATACCGCCATATTAATTCCCAACAGCCTATTAATTCTGCTTTCTACCAATTATTTAGACCATCTCCAATTAATTCGGCCGTGACGTTTAATTCGGTTCTTACAAATACGGATTGAATTCAAAAAAACTGGCTGCATTTCTCCAAAAGTTTTTGGAAAAATGGCAGCCAGTTCAAATTTATCATTATCGAATATCGCGGTAGCTCCTGAAGCTTTGAATCATTTTTTTAATTTGGCAAAAGCCTGTTCTGCGGCAGAAATGGTTTTTTCGATATCTTCATCACTATGTGCAGTGGAAAGGAATAACCCTTCAAACTGTGACGGCGGCAAGTAGATGCCTTGATTCGCCATTTCCCTATAGTAGGAAGCAAAGAACTCTAAATCGGATGTTTTTGCTGTATCATAGTTTACGACATCTTCATTAGTAAAGAAAAGTCCAATCATGGAGCCGGCACGGTTGAATGTATGGGGAACACCGTACTTATCCGCTGCCGCTCCAATTCCTTTTTCGAGCATATCCCCTTTTCGGGTGAACTCAACATAAGATTCTGGAGTCAATTGGCTCAGCGTTTCAAGGCCGGCCGTCATGGCAAGAGGATTACCGGACAATGTTCCCGCTTGATAGATTGTCCCACTCGGGGCTATTTGTTCCATGAATTCGCGCTTGCCTCCGAATGCTCCGACAGGCAAGCCGCCGCCAATTACTTTCCCAAGGCAAGTCAGGTCAGGTGCGATGCCAAAATAGCCTTGTGCACAATTATAGCCGACACGGAACCCTGTCATGACTTCGTCAAAGATCAATAAAGCCCCGTATTGGGTCGTCACTTCACGTAAGCCTTCGAGGAAACCAGGTTGTGGCGGGACCACACCCATATTCCCTGCAACAGGTTCTACAATGATACAGGCGATGTCTTCGCCAAATTGTTCAAACGCATATTTGGTTGCAGCAAGATCATTATATGCTACGGTAATCGTATTTTTTGCAATGCCTTCCGGTACACCTGGGCTATCCGGTAAACCTAATGTTGCAACGCCGGAACCCGCTTTGATCAGCAATGAATCGCCATGGCCATGATAGGAACCTTCGAATTTCAGGATTTTATCACGGCCTGTAATGCCTCGTGCCAGCCTTAGCGCACTCATCGTCGCTTCGGTTCCTGATGATACCATCCGGATCATTTCAATCGAAGGCACCCGTTCCATGACCAGCTTGGCCAGTTCATTCTCAACCAATGTAGAGGTTCCAAAGCTTGTACCTGACTCCGCTACTTTTTTCAATGATTCCACGACACGGTCATTCGTGTGACCCAGGATGAGCGGTCCCCATGAAAGAACATAGTCGATATATTCATTTCCATCGATATCATACATTTTCGAGCCTTTTCCACGCTCCATGAAAATGGGATCCATGTCCACAGATTTGAAGGCACGTACCGGGCTGTTCACGCCGCCTGGCATCAAATTTTTTGCTTCGGCAAAAGCTTTTTTCGATTTTTCATATGACCGCATGATTCAATCCCCTTTTTCCATTACAGGTTATATTTTTTTATCATTGATTATCTTCGTTAATCCAGCGTGCTACCTCTTTTGAAAAATACGTGATGATCAAGTCGGAACCTGCGCGTTTCAAGCCTGTCAGCATTTCCATCACTATCGCTTTTTCATCAATCCAGCCGTTTTGGGCAGCAGCTTTGACCATTGAATATTCACCGCTGACATTATAGGAAACGATCGGAAGATTAAAGTTATTCTTAACGTCCCTGATGATGTCCATGTAGGAAAGGGCCGGTTTCACGATTAGGAAGTCCGCACCTTCAGCAACATCGCTTTCAGCTTCACGAAACGCTTCAAGGCGATTGGCGGGATCCATTTGGTAAGTTTTCCTGTCGCCAAATTGCGGCGCACCATTCGCGGCATCACGGAATGGGCCGTAAAAAGCCGAAGCATATTTCACCGCATAGGACATGATCGGAATATCTTCATAACCCGCTTCATCCAGACCTGCACGGATGGCCGCAACGAAACCGTCCATCATATTGGAAGGCGCAATGATGTCCGCGCCGGCCTCAGCCTGGCTGATTGCCGTTTTGGCAAGAAGGTCAAGAGAAGCGTCATTAAGGATTTTTTCCCCTTCAACGACCCCGCAATGGCCATGGCTTGTATACTCGCAAAGGCAGGTATCCGCTATGACAATAACTTCAGGATATTGTTTTTTAATAAAGCGGGTTGCTTCTTGCACAAGTCCGTTGTGATGAAATGCCCCTGTTCCCTGTTCGTCTTTATCATGATCAAAAGGGACACCGAATAAAATGACTGATTTAATGCCCAGACTCACGACTTCATCCATTTCGGCACCCAGATTATCCATGGATAGCTGATAGATACCTGGCATGGAGTTGATTTCATTTTTCACATTTTTCCCGTCGATGACGAAGATCGGATAAATCAAATCCTCTTTATGCAATTGTGTTTCACGGACTAAAGCCCTCATGCCAGCACTTGCACGTAAGCGGCGGTGGCGATTGAATGGAATGTTTTTCATTTGAAAGTTCCTCCCTGTTTATTTCTTTTCAAGATAAAGCGTATTAACTCCGCAACCATGGCATCCGTCGTATAAACATCTGGACAGACATCGACGGATAGCCCATGTTTTTCAGCCGTTTTAGCGGCAATCGGCCCGATTGCTGCGATGATGATCCGGTCTATGTATGTATCCAATTCATGGCTTTTCATGATCTGTAAAAAATGATTGACCGTCGATGAACTCGTAAAGGTCATGATGTCGATTTCATGGTTCTTTATAAGCTGCACCAGTTTTTTTTCACTGCTTCGAGGAAGCACTGTATGATAAATTATCACTTCATCACAGATTGCTCCAGCTTCATTGATCGCCTCCGCTATAACCGCCCTTGCGAGATTTCCTTTTGCCAGCAACACTCGGGCACCCGGATCTAGCAGGGTATTGAACTCCGCCACGAACCCTTCGGCAACAAACTGAGCTGGAACGAAATCCGCCTTATAACCATGCCGTTTCAGGGCCGCTTCTGTTTTGGAGCCGATTACGGCTATTTTCGGAAGCTTCAAAGGCTGGTTTCCAAGAAGCCTAAAGAAGAAATCCACCCCATTTTGACTGGTCAGAATGATCCAGTCATATGTATGCAACTCTTCAAACCGCTGATGCACATCTTCCATATGATCTGGAAGGGTGAACTCAAGCAATGGAACAAGAAGCGGCGTTCCGCCATTTTTTTCGATCGACTCTTTTAAACCATCTGCCTGTCCTTTCCCTCTGGTGATCAATACCTGATAATCCTTAAGAGGTTGAACTGGGTTCATTACTGATCAAGCTCTTCTTTTACGCGATCGATCAATTCTTTACCGCCCATTTCGCTAATCTGTTTGGCAGCAGCATGCCCAACCGCCTCTGGATCAGCACCTTCAACCATTTCTTTATATATCACCTTTCCATCCGGGGCAGCGACCAAAGCCGTCAAGGAAACGGATCCATTATCTTTTGCCACCGCAAATCCGGCAATCGGCACCTGGCATCCGCCTTCCATTTTATCCAAAAAGGCACGTTCCGCTTCAACCGTCCTTTTCGTTTTTTCACAGGTCAATTTCGCAAGTTCCGCCAGCAGTTCTTTGTCGTCTTCACGGCATTCAATGGAAAGAGCTCCTTGTCCAACTGCCGGAATGCAAATATCTTCATCTAAAAACTCCGTTACGATGTCCTGCTCCCAACCCATTCTTGATAGTCCGGCTGCCGCTAAAATGATAGCATCATAATCTTCCGTTTTCAGCTTATTCAGACGGGTATCGATATTTCCGCGAATCCATTTAATTTCAAGGTCCGGCCTTCTAGCCAAAATTTGCGCGCCACGCCGCAAGCTGCTTGTACCTATGATGGAACCGGGCTTCAGTTCGGAAAGGGTTTCATGGTTCTTTGATATCAAAGCATCCCGATGATCCTCCCTCGGTGGTATGCAGCCGATCGTCAAACCTTGAGGCAGCACTGCCGGCATATCCTTCATACTATGTACGGCCATATCAATTTCTTTATCCAGCATCGCTTGTTCGATTTCTTTAACGAATAAGCCCTTTCCGCCAACCTTGGAAAGTGTTACATCAAGGATTTGGTCACCCTTTGTGACAATTTCCTTCACCTCGAACTCGTATGGGACCCCAAGTCCTTTAAGTTGATCGATCACCCAGTTCGTTTGGGTGATCGCTAATTTACTACGTCTTGAACCGACAATTATTTTTCTCATAGTTTCCTCCTATGTATTCCAAAAGTGGAATGTTGAAAGGCTTCCGAAAAGGAAAAAGTTAATTAACACAATCATGAAAGATCCAATATTCAGAAAGGCTAGCGTCCTTCCATACATTTGTTTCCGAATTTTCAAGTATAAAAACACACTGTAAGCAATAAGCAAAATAAATGAGCCGATGATCTTCATGTCCAGCCAGGATACCCCAGGGACTTTTATATAAGCCCATTGAATCCCGAGGATGAGGGAGACCACCAATAATGGAACACCTATAACTGCGAGGACATAGGACATATGCTCGAGCTTTGTTAAATCGCCGAGTCGAAGCAGGCGTTTTCCCCACTTCTTCCGTTTCAATAAATCATATTGAATTAAGTATAAAACTGAAAAAACGAAAGAAAGCGTGAATGCCCCATATGATAGGATCGCAAAAGTGATATGTATGAGCAATAGCTCTGAAACCAGGCGCTGTGCAAGCACTTGAGATTCTATCTGAACAGGTGCAAAGGTATGGATGGCCATAACCATGAAACCTAATACATTCGTAAAAAAGACCGTAAAATCGACTCTTAGCAATCGGTTAATGATCAATGATAGCGATATGAGGACCCATGCATAAAAATATAAGCCTTCAAAAATCGTCAATACCGGGAACCTTCCCGTTTTCAACACATACAGAAACAAAAAAATTGTTTGCAGCACCCAAACAATAGAAAGCAACCAGAAGGCGACCCTGTTCGCCTTCTGGTTATTATTAAGGAAATCAATAAAGTATAAAAGCATACTGATGGCATACAGTAAAACAGTGGCTTCATGCAATCTTGTCATTAGTAATTCCATATCTACCTCATTACTGGACAGGAACTGGATTCAATAGGGATGACTTGGAGCTGTTCCGTTCTTTTTCATCCCCAACCAGCTGGTCTTCAATCAATTCCTCTAAATGGAAGATTTTCACGAAATTATTTAATTGCTCTTTTGCATTCGGCTCATCTGCCAGCTCTTTTGCATAAAGTATCGGATCTTTCAGCATTTGGTTGATGATGCTTTTCGTATGCTTGTTCAGGACTTTTTTGTCACGTTCGCTCAAATGCGGAAGCTTTCTTTCGATGCTTTCCATCGTTTCCCTTTGTATCGATAGGGATTTTTCCCGTAAAGAAGAAATGACGGGAACCACACCAAGTAAATTAATCCACTGGTTGAAGTCCACGATTTCTGATTCGATCATCATTTCTATTTTCTCGGCAGCTTTTTTACGTTCTTCGATATTGGCTTGCACGATCCCTTCCAGATCGTCAATGTCATACAAGAAGACATTTTCCAGCTCGGCCAATGTTGGATCGAGGTCACGCGGCACTGCGATATCGACCATGAAAATAGGACGGCCCTTACGAAGCTTATTGACGAATGACATCATTTCTTTTGTTACAAGAAGATCTTTTGCACCAGTGGAAGTAATCAGGATATCGGTATCCACTAAAGCGCATTGAAGCTCTTGCAGCTGTTTGGCCGTACCATTGAATCTCTCAGCCAGGTCGACCGCTTTCTGAAAGGTGCGGTTAATGACCGTAATGTTGTCGGCGCCATTGCTATGCAGATTTTGAATGGCCAGCTCACCCATCTTACCGGCCCCAAGAATCAAGACATTCTTGCCATTCAGGCCTCCAAAGATTTTTTTTGCAAGCTCGACTGCCGCATAGCTGACGGAAACGGCATTGGTATTGATTTCGGTTTCCGAATGAGCTTTTTTAGCTAATGTAAGGGCTTGCTTGAAGAGATGGTTAAAAACGGTACCGATCGTATCTTCCTTCTGCCCTAACAAATAGCTTGAACGTACTTGTCCCAAAATCTGAGTTTCTCCCAGTATCATGGAATTCAAACCGCAGGTAACTGAAAATAAATGCTCGACAGCCCCATCGCCTTCATAAATGAACAGATATTTAGAAAATTCTTCTTTATCGATGTTAAACCATTCCGAAAGAAATTCCTTGATATAATACCTGCTTGTATGGAGCTGGTCCCCGACCGCATAGATTTCCGTCCTGTTACATGTTGAAATAATAATATTTTCCAAGATGCTTTTTTTATTTTTAAGAGCTTTCATTGCCTCGGCAAGTTCGGCTTCGTTAAACGATAGTTTTTCCCGAATTTCTACAGGGGCAGTTTTGTAATTTATACCAACCGCTAGAATATGCATCCTTTTGTTTTGCACCCCCAAAATTTTTCATGTAAATTAATTATACCATGTACTAAAATGGATTCACGCAAATAATATGAACAGTTTATGAAAACATATGCTACCATGAAAAGACAGCCAAAACGCCTCAATGCTACAAAAGGTGTCTAAGCGGGATTTGTAAAGTTACATACATATTTCGACATTGTGTACAAAAGTACCATATCAAAAATGGCAAAAAACTTCAAGTAATCGAATTGCATAGGAGGATAAAATGAAAACGCAACGTATTTTCCCAGGAATCGTTTTAATCGGTTTCGGGCTCTATTTTTTTCTTGAACATTCCCAAATCGAAATCTTTCCGGGCTTTTTCAGCTGGCCCACTTTATTATGTATTGTCGGTGCCGCCTTCCTGATTCAGGCATATAGCGGTAATGAATATGAGTCCATCCTGCCAGGCGTCATCTTACTTGGGTTCGGTGCCCACTTCCACATCGCCGAGAACCTGGAGATTTGGCCGGATGATATAGGTATCTTTATTTTAATCATCTCACTGGGATTTATTCTCCGGGCACGTAAAACAAATTCTGGAATGTTTCACGGGATGGTCATATTCATCGTCTCGATCACATTCTTATTCTACGATAAAATCACAACGTCTTTCGGGATTGTTGAAACAACCACCGCGAACATCGAAAGGTTTTGGCCCTTTGCCTTGATGGCGATCGGCATTTATTTTTTGGTTCGAAAAAAGTGAAGATTTTCGATTACATAATGAAAAAGGGTATTCCAGATGCGGAATACCCTTTTCTTTTACATATATTTCTTAAGGACGCCCCATGCTTGTTCCTTACCTTCGCCTGTTTCACCAGAGAATAGAAGCAATTCATCTTCTTTTTCCATATTTAGCGTTTGGCGCGTGATTTTCAAGTGTTTCTGCCATTTGCCTTTTGGAATTTTATCCGCTTTGGTGGCAATGACGATCCGGGGCAGGTCATAATGCTTCAGGAATTCATACATTGCGATATCATCCTTTGTCGGCGGATGACGCAAATCGACGATCAGAAGCGCAGCGCGGAGCTGGTCACGGGAAGTGAAGTACGTTTCGATCATCTTCCCCCAAGCATCACGCTCCGTCTTGGATACTTTTGCATAACCATAACCCGGTACATCCACAAAATGGAGTGCTTCATTTATGATATAAAAATTCAAGGTCTGCGTCTTACCCGGTTTAGAGGATGTGCGCGCCAAGTTTTTTCGATTGATCATTTTGTTGATGAAACTGGACTTCCCAACGTTGGAACGGCCTGCCAAGGCAAATTCCGGTATTGGAGTATTGGGATATTGTTCAGGCTTCACAGCACTGATGACAATATCTGAACTTGTTACTTTCATTCGTTCACACCTACCAATGCATGCTCAAGGACTTCATCGACGTGTGAAACTGGAACAAATGTTAATGCTTTACGGACACTTTCCGGGATATCATCAATATCCTTTTCGTTATTTTGCGGGATGATGATTTTCGTAAGTCCTGCGCGATGGGCCGCTAAAGATTTTTCTTTAAGCCCGCCGATCGGAAGAACCCGTCCGCGTAATGTAATTTCGCCTGTCATGCCTACCTCTTTTCTGATCGGCCTATTTGTAAGGGCCGATATTAACGCTGTTGCAATCGTGATGCCTGCAGAAGGGCCATCTTTTGGAACCGCACCTTCGGGGACATGAATATGAATATCATATTTTTCATGGAAGTTCGCATCAATCTGAAGTTTCTCGGTTTTTGATCGGACATAACTGAAAGCAGCCTGGGCTGACTCTTTCATTACATCGCCAAGCTTCCCTGTCAGGATCAGCTTCCCTTTACCTGGTGATAAGGAAACCTCGATTTGCAGCGTATCTCCACCTACCGACGTGTATGCTAAACCATTAGCTACACCAACTTGGTTCTCGACCTCCGCCTGTCCATAATGGAACATGGTTTTCCCTAAAAACTCCTCGACATTCTTTTCAGCAATGACGACCCGCTTTTTATCTCCGGACACGATGATTTTTGCAGTCTTCCGACAGATGCCTGCAAGCTGTCGTTCCAGACTCCGAACACCGGCTTCCCGAGTATAGTAACGGATGATTTTTGTAAGTGCTTCCTCACGGACTTGCAATTGTGTCTTCAATAAACCATGGTTTTCAAGCTGTCTAGGCAGCAAGTGATCCTTGGCTATATGAAGTTTCTCTATCTCAGTATAACCTGCAATCGAAATGATTTCCATACGATCACGAAGCGGACCAGGAATCGATCCCAAATTATTTGCCGTTGCGACGAACATGACTTTGGAAAGATCGTAGGTTTCTTCAATATAATGATCACTGAAATTATGATTTTGCTCTGGATCGAGCACCTCAAGCATCGCTGCAGATGGATCTCCCCTAAAGTCATTGGACATTTTATCCACTTCGTCCAGTAAAAAGACCGGATTTATCGTTCCAGCTTTTTTCATGCCTTGAATGATCCGTCCCGGCATTGCCCCTACATATGTGCGGCGATGTCCGCGGATTTCTGATTCATCGCGCACCCCACCTAAAGATATACGGACGAAATTCCTATTCAGGGATGAAGCGATCGATTTAGCCAAGCTCGTTTTCCCGACTCCTGGCGGTCCCACCAAGCAAAGGATCGGTCCCTTCAATGATTTGGTCAATTGCTGTACGGCCAAATACTCAAGCACCCGCTCCTTCACCTTTTCCAAACCATGGTGGTCCTGGTTCAGGATTTTTTCGGCTTTATGAATATTCAAGTCATCTTTGGTCGCTTTGGTCCAAGGAAGAGAGATCAGCCATTCGATATAATTGCGGATCACAGAGCTTTCGGCTGAGCTCGAAGGAACTTTTTCATAACGGTCCAATTCCTTTAATGCCGTTTCTTTGATATGCTCAGGCATATCCGCTTCTTCTATCTTTTCGTTCAGGACTTCAATTTCCCCTGTTTTTCCTTCTTTATCGCCCAATTCCTTTTGGATCGCTTTCATTTGCTCTCGTAAATAATATTCCTTTTGAGTCCGTTCCATCGAACGTTTAACACGCTGGCCGATCTTTTTCTCGAGAAAAAGAACTTCTTTTTCGTTATTGATGATCTCGATTACACGGCTAAGACGCTCTTTCATATCAATGGTCTCAAGCACTTCTTGCTTCTCCTTCAATTTCAAAGGCAAATGGGAAGCGATTATATCCGCTAATCGCCCAGGCTCTTCAATATCCGAAGTGGACGAAAACGTTTCACCGGTTATTTTCTTGGACATTTTTATGTATTGTTCAAAATAATCCAGTAGTGTGCGCATTAATGCTTGATGTTCAGCATCCTTTTCATCACTGTCTTCATATATTTTAATCTTGGCACCATAATGTGTCTCATAATCGTAAAATTCCATGACTTCTGCGCGGTTCAACCCTTCCACCAACACCCGGATTGTACCATTCGGAAGCTTCAACATCTGTTTTACCTTTGTTAAAGTTCCCATTGTAAATAAATCTTCTTCACCTGGTTCGTCCAACGAAACATCTTGTTGTGTCGTCAAAAATATAAGATGGTCTTCCACCATTGCTTTCTCAAGGGCTTGTACCGATTTATCTCGGCCTACATCTAAATGAAGTACCATCGTTGGATATACAAGCAGTCCTCTAAGCGGCAGGAGGGGGACGATGATTTCTTTATCAGTCATTTCCTGACACCTCCATCTAATTAGTATCGTCGTTGTAAACTATTTACCCATGTTCTCAACCTTTTAACAATTCTATCCTATTTATATAGAAGTGTCTATTCGTTTACCTTAACACGTTTCGACTGCTATTATTATCTCCAATATTAGATAAAAAAGCACGCCTGAATGCGTGTTTATTTTTTACGGCAGGGTGGCCGGGAACGCCAATTTTGTCCTTAAAATGCCCCGGTTCTATTTTTAGCCGGGGCATATCCTTTATACACTTTCTTTTTTTGATAGGTCCAAGGTTGTGAGGATTTGTTCCGACATCAATTCTTTCTTCAGTGCCTGATCCAGCACTTCTTTCACATTCGAAACAGGAATGATCTCTATATCCTTGATTTCAGATAGAAGCGGCTGCATGTTTTCGGCTGGGATGATTACCTTTTTTGCCCCGGCAAGTTTAGCCGCCTTGATTTTCGGAATGACACCGCCGATCGGTTTAACGCCGGCATGAATGCTTATTTCCCCAGTCATCGCCACAGTGTGGTCAACAGGGATTTTATATATGGCCGAGTATATGCCTGTGGCCATTGCAATTCCTGCAGAAGGGCCATCCACTGGACTTCCGCCCGGAAAGTTCACATGGATATCGAATTGATTGGCAGGCACTCCCATCGAACGTAATACCGTAATGACATTTTCGATCGAACCTTTCGCCATGCTCTTGCGTCGAACCGATTTGCCACTCCCGCCGCCGATACTTTCTTCCTCAACGATACCGGTAATGTTTATCGAACCTTTTTCATCAGTGGCAGCCATTACCGTAACTTCTATTTCCAGCAATGCCCCGCTGTTTGGGCCATAGACTGCAAGACCGTTGACAAGGCCTATTTTGGATTTCGATTCTATTTTCCTGTCCATTCTTTGAGTCAGCTGGCTGCTATGGGCCATCCAATCTATATCTTCTTCCCTGATGAAAGTCCTGTTTTCATTAATTGAGATTCCTGCAAGAGTCTGAATCATGTTGACAGCTTCCCTGCCATTTCGGGCATAATCCGAAATCGATTCCAAGCCTTTATCACTGATGGTGATCCCCACTTTATCTGAGGCATTCTTGGCCACGGCGATTATTTCTTCCCGGTCCAGTTCACGGAAAAACACTTCTATGCATCTTGAACGTATCGCAGGCGCGATTTCATTTGGCGTTCTTGTTGTGGCACCAATCAATCGAAAGTCAGCCGGCAGTCCATTTTTAAAAATATCATGGATGTGAGTGGGAATATTTTGATTTTCCTCTTGATAATAGGCACTTTCCAGAAAAACCTTACGATCTTCCAATACCTTTAAAAGTTTATTCATCTGTATCGGATGAAGCTCCCCAATTTCATCTATGAACAGTACGCCTCCATGTGCATTGCTGACTGCACCCTGCTTTGGCTGCGGAATTCCTGCCTGTCCCATTGCCCCGGCTCCTTGGTAGATTGGATCGTGCACAGAACCGATGAGCGGATCGGCAATCCCTCGTTCATCGAACCTGGCTGTGGTGGCGTCCAATTCAACAAAAACGGCAGAATTCTTAAAAGGGGACTTGCCATTTTTCTTCGCCTCTTCCAAAACAAGTCTGGCAGCTGCCGTTTTCCCTACCCCCGGAGGACCGTAAATTATCACATGCTGGGGATTCGGCCCACATAAAGCAGCTTTTAAAGATTTAATCCCATCTGCTTGACCGATGATTTCATTAAATGTGCTTGGTCTAACCTTTTCTGCCAATGGTTCTGTTAACGAAATCGATCTCATCTTCCGTAATTGGTCCATCTCCTTACGTGAATCACGGTCAATGGAAACTTTTTGTGTCCGCTGGCCTTTCAATAAGTTCAAAAAATACAATCCAATAATAATCCCAAAAAACAGCTGGATAAACAACGCCAATCCTGTCCAATTCATCTTATTCCCTCCTGCACTCTCCTAGTTTGTCATTTCTGTTAGTATCTCCTTTGGAAGGGCGAAATTATCCAAGAAATTCGTGTTGAAAAATTGGCGTTTTTATCCTAAATACAACAATTTAGAAAAAAGGGAAAAGAAAAAGACTGCCAGCATTAACTGGCAGTCTCAGACTGTAAACAACTCGAAATTATCTGGTTTTACCCTACTGTTTTGAGGTTTTAACGTTGATTTCCACTGCAGGCACTCGCTTTTTGCGGGCGGTCTGCGCCTGCGGGGTCTCCCTCGGATGCGTATTCCCGCAGGAGTCCCGCACCTTCCGTTACAATCAACTTTGGTTTAAAAACAAGGCTGTTTTCGCATACTTTGTTGCTATTTACGAAGTAGTGCAGTGTGGTTGATTTCCCCTCCAGGTGCTCGCTTTCCTTGGTGCGGGCGGTGAGCCTCCTCGGCGTAAACGCCTGTGGAGTCTCACCTGTCCCGCAGCTCCCGCAGGAGTCTCGCACTTCCGCTCCGCTCCAATCAAACCTAAAATAGTTTCGTTTTAAAAACAACAATCTTTACGAAAAGAGCCAAAAACAAAAAGACTGCCAGCATTAACTGGCAGTCTTTCTTTTCCTTATAAATCAAGCAGATGTTTTCTTTTCTTGTCCTTTTATGGTTGTACCGTCTTTAAGGACGAGCTTTGGAGATTCATTTTTCGAAATCGTGCTGCCTGTAATTACACATTTTGCAACATCATCACGTGAAGGCAGATCGAACATCACTTCAAGGATGATGCCTTCGATGATGGAGCGCAGACCACGTGCACCAGTTTTGCGTTCAATTGCCTTTTTAGCAATTTCACTTAGCGCTTCTTGTTCGAATTCCAATTCAACATCGTCAAGCTCAAGTAATTTTTGATATTGTTTAACAAGGGCATTTTTCGGCTGTGTAAGGATCTCAATCAAAGCCGCTTCATCCAATTGCTCAAGAGTCGCAATTACCGGAAGACGTCCGATGAATTCCGGAATTAATCCGAAACGAAGCAAGTCTTCAGGAAGAACTTTGGAAAGCAATTCTTTTTCTGCAACATCATCCTTTTTCACGTCAGAGCCAAAACCAATGACTTTTTGCCCAAGACGGCGTTTGATGATCGGTTCGATGCCGTCAAAGGCACCGCCGCAGATGAACAAAATATTGGTCGTATCGATTTGGATGAATTCCTGATGTGGATGTTTACGTCCACCTTGAGGCGGAACGCTTGCAACCGTTCCTTCAAGAATTTTCAATAAAGCTTGTTGCACACCTTCACCAGACACGTCACGTGTAATGGAAGGATTTTCCGATTTACGGGCAACTTTATCGATTTCATCAATATAAATGATGCCTTTTTCAGCTTTTTCCACATCATAATCAGCTGCTTGGATTAATTTGAGAAGGATGTTTTCAACATCTTCCCCAACATATCCAGCTTCCGTCAAGGAAGTGGCATCAGCAATGGCAAAAGGAACATTGAGTAAACGTGCCAATGTTTGCGCAAGAAGGGTTTTCCCGCTTCCCGTCGGTCCGATTAGGGCGATGTTACTTTTAGAAAGCTCAACATCGTCGACTTTGCTATTGGAATTGATACGTTTATAATGGTTATAAACAGCTACAGCCAAAGATTTCTTTGCCTGTTCTTGTCCAATCACATATTCGTCAAGAATTTCGCGGATTTCCATAGGTTTAGGAACATCTCTGAATTCTACTTCTTCATCAGTTCCCAGCTCTTCCTCGACGATCTCCGTACAAAGTTCTATACACTCGTCACAAATATAGACACCTGGACCAGCAACCAGTTTACGGACTTGTTCTTGTGTTTTACCGCAAAAAGAACATTTTAACTGTCCTTTTTCATCATTAAATTTAAACATGTACGTTCACCCCTTTAAATACTCTTCCAACTCTATTACATAGCGGTACCTAATCGTAAAGAAAAAAACTAGGCACACATCTGCTTAAACATTCCAAAATCCCTAGTATGTTTTGCATTTTATCATGTTCTTGGAAGTTTAGTAACAAAAATGCTCACGGTCCGAGTTGTTAAATAAGTACAATAATCAATCAATATGTATTTGCCCTTTACCAGCATGCCCAAAACTTCGGATTTTTAAAAGCAGGATTTGCTGTATAAATATGTATATGCGGTATTAGAACTAATCTACACCGAAATCCAAAAAAAATCAATCAGGAATTAACCGATATTTAAAATTTACACTAATTCTCAATATGTATAAAACAAGGCACGATTACTCGCGCCTTGTTTTTTTAAAGGAAATATTTAAATCTACTTATTTATAAAAATTATTTAGCGTCAACTGTTTTGCTGTTTTCTACCAAGAAGTCAATTGCTTTCTTAATTTTAAGATCGCCTTTGATTCCATCTAAGTTTCCAAGAGCTTGTTTGATCGCGTCAACTTCCATATTGTACATAGTAGCCATTTGTGCAAGTTCAGCTTCTACATCTTCGTCAGTCGCTTCAAGTTTTTCAACTTCTGCGATTGCTTCAAGAGTAAGGCTCGTACGAACTTGTCCTTCAGCTTCTTCTTTCATTTGCGCTTTTAAAGCTTCTTCGTCTTGACCTGAGAATTGGTAGTAAAGTTCTAAATTAAGACCTTGAGATTGGATGCGTTGAGAGAACTCATTCATCATGCGGTCAACTTCGTTTGAAATCATTGCTTCAGGAACGTCGATTTCTGCACCTTCAACAGCTTTACCAATTACAGTGTTTTGGATGAAGTTTTCTTCTTCATGTTTTTTGTCATGCTCTAATTTATGTTTTGTTTTTTCTTTAAGTTCAACCAAAGTTTCCACTTCGTCGTCGACATCTTTCGCGAACTCATCATCCAACTCAGGAAGTTGTTTTGTTTTGATTTCGTGAATTTTCACTTTGAATACTGCTGGTTTACCTGCAAGTTCAGCAGCATGGTATTCTTCAGGGAATGTAACTTCGATATCTTTTTCAGCGCCAGTTTCAAGACCGACAAGTTGCTCTTCGAATCCTGGAATGAAAGAGTTTGAACCGATTTCCAATGAATGGTTTTCTGAAGCTCCGCCTTCGAATGCTTCACCGTCAACGAATCCTTCAAAGTCAAGAACAACCGTATCGCCTTCAGCGACTTGTCCTTCTTCTTTAACGACAAGTTCAGCTTGACGCTCTTGTAAAGTTTTCAATTCGTTTTCAACATCTTCGTCAGTTACTTCAGTATTGAATTTTTCAACTTCAACACCTTTGTAATCTCCCAATTTAACTTCAGGCTTAACTGTTACAGTTGCAGTGAAGATCAGGTTTTCGCCTTTTTCCATTTTCTCGATGTCGATTTCTGGACGATCTACAGGCTGAATTCCAGCTTCTTCGACAGCATTTGCGTAAGCATCTGGAAGAATGATATCAAGCGCATCTTGGTAAAGTGATTCTACGCCGAATTTTTTTTCGAACATTTGACGTGGCATTTTACCTTTACGGAAGCCAGGTACATTTACTTGTTTCACTACTTTTTTGAAAGCTGCGTCTAAACCTTCGTTTACTTTTGCAGCGTCAACTTCAATTGTTAGTACGCCTTGATTACCTTCTTGTTTTTCCCATTTTACAGACATGTGTTTCCCTCCAAAAATCTATATACTTCAATAATAAGCATTGGATGATTATGCTTTGCAAGTGTTAACAAGTCATCCTTCAAATATACCCCCAAAATAATGGGGAAATCGTCAAAATTAGACGAATTATACATTACAACCACTACATTATACCACAGGATTAATCTGTTACAACAGCAATAGCTTAAATAATAGGATAAGAAATTTCTTCAATTTCTTTTATATAGGAAAGAATATCCGCAACGCTTTCCTCATCTGCCTTGTAAAGATCCGCTAAGGCCCTCACGGAAACTTCCCCGGTCATGTACTCTTCCGCCAAGGCATGGTAGGCAGCTGCCCATGCAGGCAAGCTTTCAGGTCCTGGTTCAAAAGGAAACAATAAAAAAGAATGACGTTCAATCAAACTATGGACCATTTCATATAAGCTCGGATTATCCTGACTGATTTCCTCTTCGGCCAGTCCGGTCACCATCTTATAGAAGTCCGTCTCCTTCAAACTTTTCAATTCCCTTGGGATGACCGACTTCGATTGATTGAATTTCCTCACCGTCATTTCCTCGTTATACTCCTGGTCGATAAGGATGTTAAGGAGCATCGTTTTGAAGAAAGGATGTCCCTCATCTTTTTGTAGAAATTCTTCGATTTGAGGGATAAATGGTCGAATATTGATATTCGTGAGTTTTGAAATGACCATAAGCATTTCATTATCCGTTTTCCCTTCAAAAAGTTCATCCTCCTGCATTTCCTCTGAAAGCTGTTGATTTTGCCTTTCTTTCTCTTCTTTTTTATCCTCAAGGGCCCTTTTACTGAACTGAAGCATCTTTTCGAAATGTTCCTCTTTATCAAAGGGAATTTGGTTTTCTTCAAATAGCAGTTCGATCGTCGTGACCATTTCCTGATGCTCGCCTAATTGCAGCAGTACCATCAAATAAATATTGATCAGTTGAAAATAGTCGCCGATGCCTTTATTCAGCATCTCTATACACAACTCTTTTGCCTCCTGATAATACTCAAGTTCAACTAGTGAAACCACCAGGCCCATGCAAACTTCATCATTTTCGGGCTCATACTCCCTAGCTTGGCTGAAAAGCTGTGCAGCCGCTTTAAAGTTCCTGTTACCAAGCTCATCCAGTCCTTTTACAATCAGCCTCTCACCGAGATTTGGAAAGGCGATAATCTTTGTTTCTCCGGCCTTCTTTTGGTTGTTCTCATCATCCATCCTATTTTCCGCCTCACCGTTCGCTTTTTGAGAAACAGTTTAGCATGTAATAGCTGGAAACACAAAAATTTATATGGGCGGATACCTTCTTTCCCGATAAAAAAAATCCCGTATCCTTTTCAATAAGAAAGGATAACGGGAAATGACTTTTTTCTATTAAATACTCGATACAGCCTTTTTTTGAGATTCATAGGCAGAAATCTCTTTATCATATTGAAGCGTTATCGAAATTTCATCCCAGCCTTTGACGAGCATTTCTTTCCAATATGGATGAATTTCAAAGCTCGTTTCAAACCCTTGACCATCTTTCAATGTCTGATTGGGAAGGTCGATAGTCAGCTCATAATCAGGTGCTGACACTCTCTCCATTAAATAGTTTACTTCAGTCTGGGTCAAAGCGATGGGGACCATGCCATTTTTCATGCAATTACTTTTAAAGATATCAGCATAAGACGGAGCGATGATGATATCGAACCCGTAGTCTTTCAAAGACCAAGGGGCATGCTCACGGGACGAACCGCAGCCAAAATTTTCACCTGCTATTAAAATGGACGTGTTTTGATTATGGGGCTGATTCAATTCAAAATCAGGACGTTTCTTCCCGGTTTCATCAAAACGCCAGTTATAGAATAAAAATTCGCCAAATCCGCTTCGCTCAATCCTTTTTAAAAATTGCTTTGGAATGATTTGGTCCGTATCCACGTTTTTACGGTCAAGTGCCGCCGCTCTTCCTTTATATATAGTAATGGGTTCCATTTTCTGCACCTCCGGTTAATTCGTATTCTTATTGGACTTGTTCAGTTCTTTTCAAATTCCTAATATCGACAAATTTCCCATGAATGGCAGCCGCGGCAGCCATAGCTGGACTAACCAGGTGTGTTCTTGCCCCAGCTCCTTGCCTGCCTTCGAAGTTCCGATTGCTTGTGGAGGCACAATGCTCGCCGGCCGGAACCACGTCAGGGTTCATGCTCAGGCACATGCTGCAGCCCGATTCGCGCCATTCGAAGCCAGCAGATTTGAAAATTTCATCCAACCCTTCATCTTCCGCTTGCCTTTTGACGCTTTGTGAACCGGGAACGACCATCGCCCGAACCCCTTTTTGAACAGTTTGGCCATCGATCATTCCTGCGGCTTGCCGTAAGTCCTCAATGCGTGAATTGGTACACGATCCTATGAATACATGTTGTACGGGAATTTCCGTGATCGGCATCCCTTCCTCAAGGCCCATATACTCAATGGCTCGATTCAGTTCCTTAGGATCCATGATATCCTCTGCGAGGGTAGGTACTTTTCCGTCCACGCCACTAGCCATTCCAGGATTTGTCCCCCAGCTGACCATTGGTGAAATCAGGCTGCCATCAAGAATGATTTCTTGGTCATAAACAGCATCCTCGTCACTGGAAAGTGACTTCCAGTCCTGAACACATTGCTCGAACTCTTCTCCTTTCGGCAAATATTTACGGCCTTTCAAATAAGAGAACGTTGTTTCATCAGGAGCTACCAGTCCTGCTCTTGCCCCGCCTTCAATCGACATATTGCAGACCGTCATTCTTTCTTCCATTGACATATCCCGGAAAACTTCCCCGCAATACTCAATGATATGTCCCGTACCGAAATCGACGCCGAATTTGGAAATTACATATAAAATGACATCTTTCGCCATCACGCCATGACCAAGCTTGCCATTGACCTCAAGCTTCAATGTTTTGGGTTTTGTTTGCCATAGGGTTTGTGTGGCCAAAACATGCTCGACCTCACTCGTACCGATTCCAAATGCAATCGAGCCAAACGCACCATGCGTGGAAGTATGACTGTCTCCGCAGACAATCGTCATCCCTGGCTGTGTAAGCCCTAATTCAGGCCCGATAACGTGAACGATACCTTGATCCGGACTGTCTAAATCAGCAAGGCGGATACCGAACTCCTTACAGTTTTGCTCAAGCGCCTCTAGTTGTTTCCTTGCAATATCATCCTCGATGAAATAGCGATTAACGGTTGGCACATTATGATCCATTGTCGCGAAAGTACGATCGGGTCTCCTGACTTTCCGTCCTTTTAATCTCAATCCTTCAAATGCTTGCGGAGAGGTCACTTCATGAATATATTGTAGGTCTATATAAATTAAATCCGGTTTATTCTCCTCTTCATTTACAATATGGCGATCCCATATTTTCTCTATTATCGACTTACCCATCACTATCCCACCTCGATCAATCTTGTATTTTTTTTAAAAAACACGGCCTAATGTTAGGCCGTGAAAGAAGTTTATGCGTAAGCTCCCATGATGTTGGAAATGGCTTCCTGGTCTAAAAGGTTTGCTTTTATTTCTGCAATCATCTCAGAGGTAGACGTAATTGTCGGTTGGCCATTTGCGATATCACCTGTTCTCAAGCCATATTCAAGGACCGTTTCCACCGCCTGTTCAACTGCTTTCGCCTCATCTTCCAAACCAAAGGATAGACGCAGCATGGAAGCCGCCGATAAAATCGTCCCAATCGGATTAGCCAGGTTTTTGCCTGCGATATCCGGGGCAGAGCCATGAATCGGTTCATATAGATTAGGACCATTAGTTGATATGGAGGCGGAAGGAAGCATTCCAAGCGAGCCAGTCAATACCGACGCTTCATCGCTTAAAATATCGCCGAACATATTCTCCGTCACGATAATATCAAATTGTTTCGGGTTTTTGATCAATTGCATGGCTGCATTATCAACAAGCATATGTTCAAGGATTACATCCGGATAGTCCTTGGCAATTTCTTCAGCCGTCTCACGCCACATCCTGCTGGATTCAAGAACATTCGCTTTATCCACGGAAGTTACTTTTTTCTTGCGCTCCGATGCTAATGAAAAAGCAAGTTCGATGATGCGCTTCATTTCGCTTTTCTGATAGAAAAGTGTATCGACGACCGCTTCTTTCCCTTCTTTTTCAACGCGCTCACTTGGCTTTCCGAAATAAAGGCCGCCAGTTAGTTCCCTGACAATCACGAAATCCACATCTTCAATGAATTCCTTCTTAAGAGGAGAAGATTCCGACAAGCTGGAATAATAGCTGATTGGACGGATGTTAGCATAAAGATTCAAATCTTTTCGGATTTTCAACAAACCTCGTTCCGGTCTTAGGTGCGCAGGCTGGTCATCCCACTTAGGTCCTCCAACGGCCCCTAATAATACCGCATCGCTGTTTTTACAAATCTCCACTGTTTCATCCGGCAGGGGTGAACCTGTGCTATCGATGGCCCCTCCGCCAATCTCACCATATTGAAATTCAAAATCGTGTCCATATCTTTGGGCAACGGCTTCGAGGATTTCTACAGCGCCTCTTGTTACTTCTTTCCCGATGCCATCTCCTTGAAGCACCGCAATATTCCTTTTCATCGAAATCTCCCCTTCCTATTGTAATACTGCTTTTTCTTCCAGTTCCTTCATGATGATCACACGGTTAACAGCGTTCAAATACGCTTTGGCGGATGCTTCCAAGACGTCCTGATCAAGACCCCTGCCGCTTGTTTCCACACCGTTATAATCAATTTTCACAAAAACCTGTGCGAGGGCATCCATTCCGCCCCCCACCGATTGAATTCGATAGTCCAGCAAGTTGATCTCTTTGCCCAAACATCTTTCAAGCGTGTTATATAGGGCTTCTACACTTCCTGCACCTGTAGCCGCTTCCTGAATCTCTTCATTATCGCCTTTTTTCAGTGTGACCGTTGCAGTCGCCGTCTGATGGGTGCCATGTGATATCTGCAAGGAAATCATGTCATAGAAACTGATATCCGTCGCTTTCTCTTCAAGCACCAGCGCAACGATATCTTCATCCGTCATGGTCTTTTTATTATCAGCCAATTCCTTGAACTGGACGAATAATGAGTTCATTTCCTCATCCGTCACCGTAAAATTCAACTCTTGTAATCTTTCTTTGAAAGCATGGCGTCCTGAATGCTTTCCTAAAACGAGTGAATTGGACGAAACCCCGACGAGTTCAGGTGATATGATTTCATATGTCGTTTTTTCTTTTAACACGCCATCCTGGTGAATGCCTGATTCATGTGCGTAAGCATTGGCACCAATAATGGCTTTATTAGCAGGAACTTGCATTCCCGTAAGGCGGCTGACCAAATCACTGGTCCTTTTAATTTCATTCAATACAAGACCCGTTTCCGCATGATAGAAATCTTTACGGATGTAAAGTGCCATGGCCACTTCTTCAAGTGCCACGTTTCCGGCACGTTCACCAATTCCGTTGATTGTGCCTTCGACTTGCGTAGCCCCGCCTTCGATGGCCGCCAATGAATTGGCCGTCGCCATTCCAAGATCGTCATGACAGTGTGCAGATAAACTAACTTTTTCAATAGAAGGAACATGTTCACGAAGGTATCTGAAAATGTTGCCATATTCGATTGGAGCTGCATACCCTACTGTATCCGGGATGTTAATGACCTTGGCACCAGCCTGAATGACCGCTTCAACGATTTCAGCCAAATAGTCAAGTTCCGTGCGGCTTGCATCTTCTGCAGACCATTGTACGATCGGAAAACGCGCTGCTCCGTACTTAACCATTTCAACCGACCTTTCAATCACTTGCTGCTTAGACATTTTCAACTTATATTCACGATGAATGGGCGAAGTGGCGATGAACGTATGCAATCTTGGTTCTGCGCCGCCCCTTAATGAATCCCAAGCTGCATCGATATCTCCTTTTACAGCACGCGCCAGCCCTGTGACAGAGCTGTTTTTGATTTTGCGCGCGATTTCCTGTACGGAGTTGAAATCCCCTTTGGATGCTGCCGGAAAACCGGCTTCGATTATATCAACACCCAATCTTTCAAGCTGATAAGCAATTTCAAGTTTTTCGGTAAAATTTAAATTTACACCGGCGGATTGCTCCCCATCACGAAGTGTGGTTTCAAATATATTAATTTTTCGCAACGGCTACCACTTCTTTCTCTTTTTGTTGAGGTTTTACGAATGGCATCATTTTTCTTAATTCACGGCCAACCACTTCGATTTGATGTTGGTTTTCACGATTATTGATCGCATTGAAGACTGGACGATTCGCTTGGTTTTCCAAGATCCATCCTTTAGCGAACTCACCGTCTTGGATGTCTTTCAAGATCGCTTTCATTGCCTCTTTCGTAGTTTCCGTCACAACGCGTGGTCCAGAAACGAAATCTCCCCATTGAGCTGTGTCAGAGATGGAATAGCGCATGTTTTCCATACCGCCTTCATACATAAGGTCGATGATTAACTTAAGTTCATGCAAACACTCGAAATATGCTACTTCCGGTTGATATCCAGCTTCTGTCAAGGTTTCGAATCCAGCTTTCACAAGGGCAGTCAATCCGCCGCAAAGTACAGCTTGCTCTCCAAATAGATCCGTTTCCGTTTCTTCCTGGAAAGTGGTTTCCAAACCGCCAGCTCTTAAAGAACCGATTCCCCGAGCGTACGCAAGTGCCAATTCTCTTGCTTCACCCGTAACATTTTGATAGATGGCGAACAATGCCGGCACCCCTGCCCCTTGTTCATATGTACGGCGAACAAGATGTCCAGGACCTTTTGGAGCGACTAATAAAACATCTACGTCTGCCGGAGGAACGATTTGATTGAAATGTACGTTGAATCCGTGTGCGAACATTAACGCTTGACCTGCACGCAATACCGGTTTGATTTCTTCTTGGTATACTTTCGGCTGAGTTTCATCCGGTAATAGGTTCATGATCACGTCTGCCTGTTCAGCTGCTTCCTTCACTGTGTAAACATTAAAGCCGTCTTCCACCGCTTTATCAAAGGATTTACCTTTCCTGATTCCGATGATTACATCTACACCGCTGTCACGTAGGTTTTGAGCGTGTGCGTGTCCTTGTGAACCATATCCGATTACCGCTACCTTTTTATTGTTGAAGAAATTCTCGTTTGCTTCTGCGTTATAATATACTTTTGCCATAATAATTACATCTCCCTTTTCATCATTGTTTTTGTTTTTGTTTTTGTTTTTGTTTTTGTTTTTGTTTTATACGATTGTCGCACTCTTAGCGTGTGCAATTTGCATTCCACGCGGGATGGCGGCAGTCCCTGTCCTTGCCAATTCCTTGATGCCATATGGCTTGATCAGTTCAATGAAAGCTTCGATTTTATCCGATTCCCCTGTAATTTGGACGGTCACGCTATCTTTACTGACATCAATAACTGAAGCTCGGAAGGGTTCGATGACTGAATAAATCTCGGCTCGGGTTTGTGTAGTCACCAATATTTTAATGAGTGCAAGTTCCCTCGCCACAATCGATTGATTCGTAATATCATATACTTTCAAAACATCGATCTGCTTATTCAGCTGCTTGGTGATCTGTTCAATGACAGTTTCGTCATCGACATCGACCACAAAGGTCATCCTTGAAATGCCATCCTGTTCGGAAGGTCCGACAGTCATGCCTTCAATGTTATAATTTCTTTTCGTGAACAGGTTCGTAATCCGATTAAGGACGCCTGGCCGGTTGTTCACGGTGAGGCTAAGAATTCCCTTCATTGATTAAACTCCTTCCATTTCATCTAGCCCTTTTCCTTGTGCTACCATCGGAAAGACATTTTCGTTTTGTTTGACCCGGAAATCAATCAACACTGGACCATCAGTCTTTAACGCTACATCCAGGCAGTTGCTTGCTTCTTCCTCCGTCGTCACCTTATATCCCGGAATTCCATAGGCATCGGCCAATTTCACGAAATCCGGATGCGATTGAAAAATACTGTGTGAAAAACGGTTATCATGAAAGAGTTCCTGCCACTGTCTTACCATCCCTAGTGCACCGTTATTGACGATGATGATTTTGATTGGCAGATTCATTTCGGCAATGACCGAGAGTTCCTGCAGGCACATCTGGAATCCACCATCCCCCGATATGGAAAGCACCGTCGCTTTCGGATTCGCCAGCTGCGCTCCGAGAGCCGAAGGTAAGCCAAAGCCCATCGTCCCCAATCCACCGGAAGTGACCCATGAATTCGGTTTGTTAAATGGATAGTACTGTGCTGCCCACATTTGATGCTGTCCAACATCGGTCGTAACAATGGCCTCCCCATTCGTTTTTTCATGAAGCATCTGGATGACCCGCTGAGGTTTCAATACGCCTTCTTCATGGGTATAGCGCAATGGGAACTCTTCATTCCATGCAGTAAGCTGTGTTGTCCATTCATCAATTTCCGATTTCTTGCCATTTTGCGCAATCAATTCCGATAGTGCTTCTTTAGCACTTCCGACAACTGGAATTTTTGTCGGAACATTTTTACCGATTTCGGCTGGATCAATATCGATATGGGCAACCGTTGCGTGCTGTGCGAATTTCGCTAGATTCCCAGTCAATCGATCATCGAACCTTGCACCGATATTGATTAATAGATCACATTTCGCTAACGCCATGTTTGCTGCATAGCAGCCATGCATACCACCCATTCCGATAAAGAGTGGATGTTCCGCCGGAAAGCCCCCAAGACCCAATAAAGTGTGGACGACTGGGATGCCTTGCTGCTCGACATATTCCTTTAATAGATGGGAGGCCTTTGCATGCAGGACACCTGCCCCTGCAAGAATGACCGGTCTTTTCGCCCCGCTTACGGCTTCAACAAGCTTTCTGATCTGTAAGTAATTCGGCTTGGTCGTCGGCTGATAGCCAGGGAGATTCATTTCTGGCTCCTCATCCGTCGATACACCTTCCAAAATGGCCATGTCCTTAGGTATATCGATCAATACTGGACCGGGCCGGCCGCTGGAAGCGATATAAAACGCTTCTTTTATGATGCGCGGAAGGTCTTCCGGCTTCCTTACCTGATAGTTATGTTTTGTGATCGGGGTAGTAATCCCCAGTACATCCGCTTCCTGGAAAGCATCCGAGCCGATTACACTGGTAGCTACCTGACCTGAAATTACAACTAGCGGTAAAGAGTCGATCATTGCATCTGCCAAACCAGTGACGATGTTCGTTGCCCCTGGACCGGATGTGACGATGACCACCCCCGGCTTGCCGGTAATCCTGGCGTATCCTTCCGCTGCATGAATCGCACCTTGTTCGTGCCTTGTCAAAATATGAAAAAGTTCTGAACTGTAAAGTTTGTCATAAATCGGCAATACAGAACCTCCTGGATAACCAAAGATGACATCAACATTTTCCTTTTTCAATGCTTCCAGCAGAAATTCGGCACCACTATAATGTGTCTTTCCACTTTTCCGATCAGCAACAACTGACTTTTGTGTCATTTCGTAAAAAACCTCCTTCGCTTTCCTAATTAATTTTTTCTCAAAATTCAGAATTTTCAGCTTTTTAAGCATACAAAAAAGCCTTTTCACCCCAAATGTACTTGCACTCGGCAAGATAAAGGGGTGAAAAGGCTTGATGAGCCACTCCACGGTACCACCCTTTTTCGCATGAAACTCCATGCGCACTTTGAATAGACTACACTATTCTCTGTTTTGGTAACGGGTACTGGTACGCACCCGTTCAGCTCTACTAGTCAGACGTTCAAGCTGAAACTCCAAGGTGAGTTCATCTTTCGGGACAATACCGGCTCTCAGCTACCCGGCTCTCTGTGACTGCCTTTTTAAAAGACTACTTATCCTCTTCAATGCTTTTCGCATTATTCATATTTTTCGAAACGCTTATGTTTGATGTCTTGTATTTGTGATTATCTTACGTGTATTTCAGGTAGTAGTCAACAGGTTTTTTGAAATTTTTTGATAATTCTAAATTGAAAGATTTGTTGTATCCGCTTACATACCTATCATGGCCACATTTTATAAAAAAAGTTTTTTCAATTTTTAATTTTTAAAAACACCGGATATCCCCATTAAATGATTCATGTCACGCATCATCCACATGATGGCAGTCACAAGTATCGGCTCCCTAAAAAAAGAATCATCCATTTTTCCTTTCAGCCTCATTTTCACTGATTGCGGACGCCACTCTTGATATAAGATAAGGCCGCCATCCCTTTTGAAGATCTCTCGTTGATAAACCGCCTGACATTCCAAGGTGAGGAAAATCACGGAACAATTCAAAATCCCCTACCCAAACAAATCCAAGGGATTTTGCTATGGCTGCCACCCTTGTCCGCTTCTCGCCCTCTGTCCACAGTGCCCGCTTGCCGTCACCACTAAGGATGACAAAATCGACTGCAAGGCCATAGTTATGCAAGGATTGCCCCCCTCTGGCATAAGTCACGATTGGCTTGGATTTATTCGTTCTGCCTCGTTCATACAGTTCATGTTGTTCCCGGAAACTTCGATAACCAGCCGTTATTTGAACAAATATCCCCGCTTTCACCACTTCGAGTATCGTCTCGTTCACGACCGGGTTCATACCGCTTCCCATGTTTTCCTTTGCGTGATTCAATAGGGTTTGTAATTTGATGGCCATCCTAGCACCTCCCCTATATTAAATGCAAACATAACTGCATGAGGAAAGGCTTTACCATTATTTTATTGGGAGTGTAAAGATTATCTGAAAAATGAAAAAAAGGCTGAACATAGGAGATATTAATCATCCCCTAAGTCAGCCCTCCGGTTCATTTAGCCAATACATCCTCGTATTCTGCATTTTTTTCAAATTGTTTTTGAACGAACGAACATACCGGAACAATTTTCAGGTTTTCCTCCCTTGCGAATCCTATGATCTTTTCAACAAGGGCATTTCCTACCTTTTGCCCGCGAAGCTTGTCAGAAACAACGGTATGATCGACCGTGATCTCATCATCACCTGATTTAAAGAATGTAATTTCCGCTAGTTTCTCACCAGATTCTTCGACAAAAAAAGAACTTTCACCTTTTTTGATATCCACCATCACGATGACCTCCTTTTCATTCCTCTTTATCATATCTCACAAAAATGAAATTAAACAAATATTTAAAACGTGATTGAAATTGAATAAAGCAAGTACTTTCAAGGATTATAAAGTTAGGAATTACCCATGTGAAGTTTATTCACAAACCGATGATGGTTTAACTATTTCAATTTGTCTACAGAAGGGGTTCAAAAACGTATCTTTCATCAAATGATGCTCACGAAACCGACGGACCTAAAGTACCCAATACCTTTAACTCCTATAGTATCATTTCTATCTGATTTTCATAACGATGTTGATTGTTGAGGAAGGTGCGAGACTCCGCAGGCTCACCTAGGCCGCCCGTCTAAAGCGAGTGCCTGGATCGGAAATCCACGCCCAAATTGTAACCGCCATAACATTAAAACAAACTCGTTTTCTTCGAATTAGTCTAAGTCTGAATGATTCTTTCATAACCTGAAATACAGTGTTTTTAACGCTTTCGTTTTTTGGTGGCATTAAATTGATGGAAGAAATCTTCCCGTAATGATGTAAGAATAAGTATATAATAGCAGAAACTGAAAAAACTGCCCTATTCAGGTTAGGACAGTTTTAAATGAAAACAAAATATAAAATGATCATCGATAACAATATGACCATAAAAACAGCGATTAGAATTACGTGCGCACTTGAAGACTGGAACGTCCCTTCATTGATTTGCCGTTTCTTCTGAAGATAACCGATTGTCGCCAGAACGGTAATCACAAGTCCCAATGCACACGCAAACATCCCCAGCACGATACTGATCAAGTCAATCCGGGCATCCCGATGCACACCAATCGTAAAATGCAGGCTTGTCGCAAGAAAGCCAACTCCCACTATTGCAATCACCGTTCTTATCCATGCCAAGAAGGTGCGTTCATTAGCCAGATGCTGCTGGGCATATTTCAATTGGTTTTTCTCCATGTCATCACCTTAATCGAGCGTTATTATCAAATGGTAAAATCAGTCATCTTTTCAGGAGCGAAAAGGCCCTGAACATTGACCCGGCAAACATTAGCCCTGCACCGCCGAGCAATAAATATATACATAGAGTTTTATCAATAACATTCAAAGGATAAAGCAAGGCCCCCAGCGCCATGATTGCCCCTATTCCCGTTATGGTCCATCCTATTTTTTTCATTCGCAACTCCTAAGATTAATTATTTATTTAGTGAAGGTCCTCCACGGGTTTCCCCCTTTTTTATAGACAGGTCCCTCATTACTAGCTTAAACCATTTAAAAACTTACAACAAGTGAGATCCACCGATTATTTTTCCCACAAAAAAAAGAGCCACAAATGACCCCCTGTTTTGAACACGCCCAAATTCAGCCGTTCTTTTTATCCTTTTCCATATATTCTTTTATTTTTCTTTCTTCCCACTCAGACCCGAAGTTTCCTTGTGCAAGAATGGTAATTCCATGTATCAGAACACCAATCCCCCACCCACCGAGGGGATAAAGGAACCACCAATAACCGGGATCCGTCAAAAGGTTAATCGCAATCAACATGACGTTCACCAATACATACACCATTATATGAATGTAGAATGCCTTAAGGTTTTCAACCCGTTTTTTCGCCCGTAGATATCCATCTCCATTTTCCATCTCAGCACCCCCTAATCATAAACACTTAAATATATTACCATCCGCTTCCATAATACCTTATTTTTCATAAAGAAATAAGAATGAAATGCATCAAAGAGGTAAATCGGGAGCCGAGAATCAAGGAGAATCCCTAAAGGCCACTTATAAGTCAGCGGGTTTCATTCTATTGTATCCCCGTTCTTCGTAAGGCTCTATTTTTTCCATCCACTTTTCTTCAAGTTTTTTCAATTCCCGTTTAGCATCAAAAAAACCTGTTTCTTTTGGCTTCAAGACCTCCAGTACCTCAAAAGAAAAAGCATCTTTCCCATACTGTTTCCACTCACTTTGCAGCACTTTATTGGTGTTTGTCCCGACTTCCAATTCAAATTGTTTCCCCTTCAACGTCTTTAAATTCCTGGTGCTTCCGATAAAGACTTTATTATTTACCGTATTTCTGATTTGGTATACCCCTGCTTCAACCTTCGTTTCTTTATATAATTGCTTCAATTCTTTTTTACGATCCATCTTTCTTGCCCCCAGTCATCATTTCTTCAGCCAATATTGGCTCCCATCAGGCTTTCTATCCAAGAATCCATATTCTATTAAGTATCTTCTCAAAAGAACATGATCATGATAAATCGCACCCAATATTTGATTGATTTCCTTTTCTTCGTATTTCCGCTCATTTTCAAAACGGTTCATAATTTCTTGGAGAATGATCAGCCTTTGTTTTTCCTTTGGCGGAAAAGACTTTAATGCATCCTGACTGCCTTTAGGGAAGTATTTTTTCAGTACAGTCACCTTTTCATCCTCAGTAACGTTATAACGATCATCGACCATCCTTGCTTTTTGATGAAGCGGGATAAATGCCGGCGCGTGTTCATCTTTATCTTTCAAAAGTTCCATCAGGGCTAAAAACAACTTAGCCTGACGCTCTTTCTCTTTCAACACAAAGCGATGGTTCCGAATCGTGGAAGGACTGCCAATTCCCATTTCCTCCTGAACCTCAGCATCATTTTTCCCTTGGTAAAAAAGGCGAAGGAGACGGTTTTGATGGTCGGTGAGACCTGTAAGTTTTTTATCGAGATCAATCAAGTATTCAAAAACCGAGCTGTGCGCATGTTCAATATGAATGCGCATATACCTCTTCGCTTCATAAAGAACTCCATCTTTCGGGTATACGATCCCCTTTTCAACTGCATTTCCACACAGCAAACAAACATATTGATTCTCACCTTCGATGTATCCTTGTTTAAGCTCATCCTGAGATGCGCTCCAAAACATTTCCGCGTCCTTCATTAAACAAACACTTCCCTATAAAGTTTATAATATAATAAACATAATATTGACTTGTTTGTATTATGTCAATGTTTTTTCTGGTTTTTTATAACTCCAGCAAATTATGGCCTTCTTAGTCAGAGGGGCTTCATAACATAAAGCTGATAAGGGATTCACCTTCCATTTTACGGTTCCCATGGCACTATGCCGATATAGTATCATGAGTAATAAGCGGAATTTCCCCAATAATATGCTTTATAAACGTGAATAATCTTTAGAGGAGGATATCTTATCGAAAGAGGAAAACGAGGCGATTCCATCGATCCATAACACCGATTTACACATGGCATTACAAAAAAATGTATCCGAACAATTCAAGGTCACACGATTGAATCACTTATTCAAAAACAATCGATGCAGCTGAGTGAAGCTGATGAAAAAAGTTCACCCGTCGAAGAATTGAATACGGCAATAATCAAAAACCGTGAAAATCTCCAAACCTTAAATAGAATTTGATATCAAAAAAAAGACATCCAAGTATGGATGCCTCAGCTGCTGACAAAATTCGATGTAAGTCGATTTTACCTACAGTTCTTTTAGCTTGTACAAATTGAACGTTGCCCCAGGCACTGCTATTCCCGCAGGAGTCTCGCACACCCAACACAGTCAACTATGTTTAAAAATTCAGATAGAAATCTTTTTGCCTACAGTTTTTTATTGGAGAAAGTTGGAGTTGATTTCGGAAATTCGCTCCCTTTCCGCCGATTGTCTGCCAAGTCGCATTAAAGCAAGCACTTTTGGTGTCTCGGCTGCCAGTTATTCGGCAGTAGCGCTGTGCAAATTTCTTAAATCCAGTGAGGATTACAGTTAAGAACATAAAGACCTGAGCAAACCACACAATATTCGACCGTTCATGGATTTTTTTAACCCTCACCTCACTGTTCGGTCTCCGATTCCCATTTTGTCGGCGAAGGATGTTTTATGAAATTCCTAATAAAAATCCTTCGCAGAGCTCATTAAGTATTAGCTAGGCACAAATTTAAGTATTCCTTCCAGATAAACACCTTTTTCTTTTCGTTTACATTCCCTCAACTTGATTCTTCCTTCTTTTTCCAACTCTTTGGCTAATTGGACCACTTCTGTTCCATCTTCGGTTATTTCGACTGAGAAGAAATTGCCCCGAGTGGAAGTTTGAATGAACTTGAATAATCTATCTTTATTCATTTAAACATCTCCTTATTTATTACAAGTTCGACATAAATGGTCATCCACCTGCGATAAATATAAATAAAAAATTTCATGGTTAAAAGGATGCAAATCAAAATGACCCTCGTTAGCTTAAACACCGAAAAAAGTAAAAAAGCCAAAACCTTTAGAAGGTTTTGGCTTTTTAAGTTAGTGTCCCAGGAGAGATTCGAACTCCCGACCGACGCCTTAGAAGGGCGTTGCTCTATCCAGCTGAGCTACTGAGACGTTTATGATATAAGTTGCGGTAAAACTTATGTATTACCTTAACTGTTCCCTTAGGACACTTCTTATTATAGTAGGATATCAAAAGGAAGTCAACGGTTTTTCAAAAAAAGTTTTTTTCTTTTTTTAAGAACCAGGAAGCGGGGAAAAACGCTTCCTGTTCATTATACATGAAGTCATTCCATTTGATAAGCATTTCTTAGATCCTCAACGATTTTTCCTTCAAGGTCATAATAGATGATTTCAAGTTGGTCATTTCCAATCTCCAAAATGGCATAGGTTTTCTCTTTTCGTCCCCGCGGCTGCCGTATGCTTCCCGGGTTGATGAAGAGCTTGCCGTCAATCCACTCTGAACCTGGAGCATGGGAGTGACCAAAGCAAATAATATCCGCCCCTGTCTCCTCACTTTTATAAGATAGGTTCATCAAGGTCATATTTATGTTATAGAGGTGTCCATGCGTAACGAAGAAACGCTTGCCTGAGATATTCTCCACAATATCATCCGGATATGCCGAATCATAGTCGCAATTCCCGCCAACAGCCAAAAACTCCGCCATGTGAGGATCATTTCTTTCCAACTCTGAATCACCGCAATGGATCATGGCGGCGACCTCTTGTTTATGACGCTCGGCAATCATGCTGATTTCATGAGTTAAGCCATGACTGTCACTCATTATTAGCACTTTCATCGTCACATTCCTTCTTCCCTTTTTAGAAATAGATCAAGTTTTTCATCTAGAGCCCTCAATGCGTTGGCACGGTGGCTGATTTGGTTTTTTTCCTCTTTTGTCAATTCAGCGTTTGTTTTGCCCTGTTCCTCTACAAAAAAGATGGGATCATAACCAAATCCATTCGTTCCTGAGGGCTGTTCCGTGATCAAGCCTTCCATCGTTCCCGATACCGTAATCGTTTCCTGGTTGGGTGACGCTAGTGCCAAGGCGCAATAAAATCTCGCCGTCCTAGCCTCTTTTGGCACGCCTTCCAGTTCGCGGAGGACTTTTTCCGTGTTTGCTTCATCACTCTTGGCCTCTCCAGCATAGCGGGCAGAATAAACGCCTGGACGGCCCTCCAATGCATCTACAATCAATCCGGAGTCATCAGCAATGACAAAGTGGCCTAGCTGATGGGCAATGGCCTCTGCCTTCAGGATCGCATTTTCTTCAAAGGTCGTGCCTGTTTCCTCCACATCCGGGGCATCCGGTACATCGAGAAGTGTTTTGACTTCATAACCTTTAGCAGAAAATAAGCTTTCGAACTCCTTGGCTTTCCCTTTATTTTTCGTTGCAATGATTACTGTCTTCATTTTCATTTCACCCTTTTTCATTTTATCGGCACCGGAGCTCTTTTGGGGCTGAGAAAGAATTTGCTGTCATTCGTCATATGTAAAAGCCGCTTCTTCTCCAGTGCCAACGGACGGATTCAACTCTGCCTATCATGATCAACAACAGCCGCTGAATTTTCCAGATAAGTTAAGTCTAACACAACTCCCTCACCTGCAATAACCTGAAACTTATAAACTAACGTTTGTAATTTTCACTATGTTCAATATGGATATTAACTTTTATATCATTTATTGAAGTCTTATCAAAGGAATTAATAATTTTATTATCCCACTTATTGACATGGTATCTGTATGCCTTTTCACTTATGTTAAAAAGGTCTGTATTGATTTTCTCCCCCGTCTCCAATGTCTTCAAAATATCTTGCTTAATTTTTATTTCTACCTTTTTTTCGATTTTTTCCAGATCCAAGTTGTCTATATTCTGTTTCAATATCCCATTTGCTTTAACTTCTAAATCATATAAGGGTTTCTTTTGTTGTTCCAATACTTTGATGTTTGTTTTGGGGTCCATGATTTCAACACTTACCTTTTGTTTATTCAGGGAAAAAAACATGACTGTCGCCTTATTTTCAACCCACTTCATACCAATCAAATCTTGTTTACTTACGAACCCTTTATACTGTTGTTTTGATAAAACATAGCCGCCATTCAACGTTGGTATCTTTTTTTCTTTCCCTCTGTCTGTGTAATGATGCTCATTTATTACCATTGAGGGAATTAAAATGGAACCAACCGGTTGATAAAATTTCGACACCAGTTCACTGAATTTTAACGGGGAAATGAAATAGTTTTCATTAATAACGGTCTCTGGCCTTTGAATGATCGTGAATAAGTTAGGAAGATTAAAGAAACTATCACCGTTAAACACCTTTTTAATATCCTCGTTTGTAACAAACAGCCATGAATTGTATCGCAATAAGGGCTCTTTCCCTACATATTCAATGAAATCCTTCATTTTCTTATTGATTACATCCTCACTTAAAATGAAGGAGTTAACATGCCCGATATAAAGTGGCAATGCTGCATTTTGTTCCAATTCAGTAAATGCTTCTTCGATACTTTCCCCTTTACCTTTCCCAATGACAACACCAGTTTTTTCTTGTAATGCTGTGGCCCCCTCTTGTTTTGCTATATCCGCAAAATTCAATGCTTGAAAGTATAAGATGAATTCACCCTCTTTATAATCGATCCCTAGAGCGGATCCATATGTTTGAGCTTGAATTTCCTTCATTCCCCAGCAGCCTGTCGTCAATAAAAGTTGACAGCCAATTACCATGACTGCAATTAGCTTTCTCATTTGTCCGACTCCTTTTGCGATTCATTATCACTGGATTGTAGAGCTTGATTCCGCTGCCTTAACATCCCATATGGAAGCTTGAATAAGACTTTTAACATGTCCGATTTATTTGGTTTGGAAAATGGATTCACAAAAGGCTGTCCGAAACTTTCCAAGGAAACCACAACAATCAAGATAAGAAATATTCCCATGAAGAATCCAAACAAGCCTAGAAATGCTGAACATGCAAATATGAATAACCTTATAAGAACGATATTCCCAGCGATATTCTGATTGATTAAGGTATAGCTTGAGAGAACTGTAACAGCAATTACTACGAGCATGGAGGGTGAAGTCAGCCCTGCCCGAATCGCTGCATCACCTATAATCAATCCACCCAATACAGAAACCGTCGGACCAACAGCTTTTGGCAGGCGAAGACCGGCTTCTTTAAATAGTTCAAACATTATGATCATTACGAATGCCTCCAAAGAAGCAGGTATGGGTAATCCCTGTCTCGTGATTGAAATCGTCGCAAGAAGCGAAAAGGGAATTTGATCGAATTGATAGGTAACCAACGCTATAAAAAATCCCGGTAACGTAACCGTTACAAATAATGAGACTACACGTATGATGCGCATAAAACTAATGTAAAAAAAGCTTGCATGTGCGTCATCCGCAGCATAAAGTAACTGATTAATACTCGTTGGTCCGATCAAGCTTGTGGGATTCCCGTCTACCAGGATGGCAAAGCGCCCTTGATTCAAGGATTCAACAACATAGTCCGGTCGACCGATATACTCCATTAAGGGGAAAATGGAAAATTGAGTATCATATAAGAGTTCTTCAACTTGGTAACTGCTGACTATGATATCAGCCTTTAATGAATCCAATCGTTTTTTAACATCCAAAAGAATTGAGGGATTGATAATGTCATCAATATATAGCAGCAATATTTTAGTTTTACTTCTTTTCCCGATTGTATATTCTATACATTTAAGTGATGCCGTTTTTAACCTCTGGCGAATTAAAGACATGTTATCCGCTATATTCTCAACGAATCCATCCCTAGGTCCCCGAATGGAAGATTCTATATTGGATTCTTCCGGACTGCGCTTAGGGGAATTGGCTAATGGGGTATGGTAAATTTCGTTGGAAGATTCATTAATAATGATCAGGTCTCCTGAAAAAAGAATGCTTTCTACTCCGTCTTTTAAATCAGAGCCCTTTTTAAGCGTACTGATCTCCATGATATTGCTTAATTGATCAATTGTTAATTCGCCATTTTCTTGAACCGCTTTAGATATTGTAGGCAGAATCACTTCATTGATGAATGGCATATCCACTAAGTTTGGCGCATATAAAAATCCCAACAAATAACGACCTTCATTATCAAAAGTTTTTGTCCTTAAAACAACATCGGAAGAATGTTCGAACCATTTTCGGATTTGGTCAATGCAAGAAGGAGTACCATTCAAATTTCCCTTCTTCATAATGTTTCACCTTTTCCTTTTCCTTTTCCCTTTTTAAAAATAATAAATAACAGTATAATTGCAGCACTAAAAAGAAACAGACTGCTTATCGGAAAGAAATATTTGTATAAAAGATTAAAAAATGAAGTAGCATCCCAATGGATTAGCGTTCCAATAACAATTAACAAATATAGTGTAAACAGTATCCACTTCTGATGTTTTGAATTCGAGATTAACTTATAGCCTATAAATAAACATAAACTAATTCGGATCATGGCACCTGAAAGCCATTGGAAAATGGAAAGGAAATCAAGTCGAGTAATATAATAGCCAAATCTTAGCAACTTCCACTGTTCGTATGCCGGATTCCTCATTTTCACCGCTTCCACAGAACCAAATTCCGCCATCGCTCCCATGAGGGGGCCTAACGTCAGCATGATGAGGATAATACCAACCAGTAAAAGCCACTTGGCTTTTAGCTTGTTTTTCAAGTAAGGAGTTAAAAATAAAAAAACGATAATTTCTAAATATCCTGCACTCGTATACAGCATTCCATTTAGTGTATGGCGATACCCGCTTTCAAATATCGGGAACAATAATTCGTAATTCTTATTACTCGTGTTCCCCAGCCCCACAAATATCCCCAAAATAGTGACGACCGGAAGAAATAGGAGAGCCAAAGTACTTATGGTGCGTATTCCTTTATAACTTGCAAAAATACAAATAAAAGTGAATAGGCTGACGACTACGATGTTTGGAATGTCATGAGTATAATTAGCTTTTGCCCAAATCAATGTAAATTTGACGGTTATGAAGGCGTTAATTATAAAGTACAAGGCAAATGCTATCGTGAAAATATATGTAACAAAAGGTGTAGACCATTTTTTCAGAAAAGAGATTATATCTTCTTTATCTAGTTTTTTATAAATATAAAAAATAAATAGTGTCCAAACGATACATGGAACAACACTTATTATGACACTTATCCATCCGTCGCGTTGAGATGCGGATAAGATATTGGGGAGGAGCAGGACATGCACCATGAATCCTGTATTCATGATGATTAAAACATAGATGTGTAAAGCCTGAATGATCTTTTGATCCATAATATCCCCCCATCCATTACATGATTAAAAGTAATTTCCCCTTTTTAAAATTTATTTATGTAAAAACTTTCCCACAACACGGGAAATTGCCTTGGGGCGATATTAGCTTTCACTCTTTAACAGCGTGGTCATTCAATGGCGGAGGCAAAAAAAATAAGAGGCAGCTATATGCTGCCTCACAGACTGTACAAATTTGGACGTTGATTGGAACGTAGGCACTCGCTTTCCGCGGGCGGTCCGGGAGCCTCCTCGGCGCAATTGCGCCTGTGGGGTCTCCCTTAGACTCGCTATTCCCGCAGGAGTCTCGCACACCCGCTCCAATCAACTATGTTTTAAATTTTAGATGGAAACTCCTTTTGCCTACAGTCTTTTTTGTTTTAAAATAGAACTATTAAAACTTGAGGTGATGAGGATGCTTTCGAAACATATTCTATTCAGCGAGATCAACTTGAAATGATTACTTTAGATCAACTGGTGCCGGCGAATCATTTGGTTCGTAAAATGGAAATTTCAAAAGGGGTTCGGAATTTTTTAATTCCGAACCCCTTTTGTCTACAAACTGAGAGGCAGCTGTAAGCTGCCTCATTGTTTTATTTCTACATATATTTAAAAACTGCCTGTGTTGACTTTCTCTGGACGGACGACTGGTTCGGATAATTTCTTACCTTCTTCATTAAGAACATCTGCGCTGCCCTGCACTTGCACTTCAACGCTTTCAATTCCTTTCTGTTCCGTCAAGGAAAGGACCAAGGCATCAAGGACCTCTTGTGATACCTTTTTTTCTTTAAAGCTTCCAAGGATATTTTCGTTAAAATTCAGGCTGACCTTACCTTCTGCCACTTTTGGCTCGTCAAGTAAAGCTACATCACTCATGAACCCTGTTTGCAGGCTAGAGCCCGAAGGACTCTTCGTTAATTCCTGAATGACTGCTGTTACATTATCAGTCACCGTTTCGCTGATCCTGCGCGTCACGGGAACATAATAAGTGTACTCCTCATCACCGCCTACATAATAAACGGTGAGTGCTTTGGTATTGGAAATGTCGACTACATCACTCGTATCGATATTGATTCCTGAAGACCTTGAGATATTTTCATCTATCGGTGTGCCATTGACCGGCATTTCGGAAATATCTTCCCCATTGATTCTCATTTGGATTTTATCGACCGAGTCGAATTGTGTCAGGGTCCATGTGATGGCTTGAAGGATTTTAAGTTCATCCTCTTTCTGATAGTTTTTGAATTCCGGCGAAAAGTCCGCCACAGCCACCCCGTCTTTAATGTTCACGCTTATTTGGGTATCGGCAGGAATGACGGCCCTGAACCCATTTGGAAGTTTATCCGTGACTGGTCCGTTATTGACAAGGTAATCAAGGGCTTGTTTAGCGACAGCTTCCGATTTAGGAAGTTCCAATGTCTGTGGAACCACATACCCGCTTTTATCAATTAAATATAACTCCGTCTTCACCGTTTTCGATTCTACCGCGCCTTCTTCCCCCTCAGTCGCTGGCTTTTCCTCACCATTCGTTTCTGTTTCTTTTAATGAAGATTCATCCTCGACTAATGAAACATCCTTCGGGGGATCAATTTCCTTTTTCTCTTCACCGCCAAATAATCCGCAGCCTGAAAGCCAAAAAGAAGATGCCAGAATGGTCACAGCCATTGTTACTTTTGATTTATTGGACATAAAATCACTCCTAGGACAGTTTGTACTCCTATTTATACGAGCCCTAGGGGAAAATAGACCAATTATTTTCCCTCCGATAATGGAGCTGGGCAATTTGCCCGTATTGATGCATCTTTTTTAGCTTCATTAGGATTTGGGAGACTTCCTTGGAACAATCGACTCCTATCCCCAAGTATAATCTGAATGCTGGATAGGATCCTTTCATGCACCTGCAGGGAAAGCGAGTCCCTCACGTTCCAATCAACGGCCACATGTACAAACCATAAAAAAACTGCAGACAAACTCCATTTTCATTAAGTTTGTCTGCAGTCTGAAACTTCCAAATGGAAGTCTTATAAGTGATCGATTTTAATTGTTTCGATGGTATTGGCATGAATACCGAGCCAGCTCGACGCGATGGAACCAAACATATCTCTTGAACCGGTTGTATAAAAGCGATGAACTGGACGGAGCTTGCTTTTATTGATTAATTTATAGTAATCCAAAATGACACTTGCCTCCCGGGCCGTCTCTTCTCCGGAGGAAATGACTTGTACTTTATCCCCCATATAGGAAGATATTACAGGCCCCAGCAGTGGATAATGGGTACAGCCAAGGATCAGTGTATCGATTTTCGTTTTCTTCAACGGGTTCAAGGTTTGTGCCACGACCCGATTGACGATCCCCCCTTGAAACTCCCCGCTTTCTACGATTGGGACAAATTTCGGGCATGCTAAACTATCTACTTTCACATCGGAATTGATGGAAGCAAGTGCATCGTCATAAGCTTTGCTTTTTACCGTGCCTTCCGTACCGATAACTCCAATATGCAAGGAATCAGAAACTTTCAATGCCGCCCTTGCCCCTGGGTGTATGACACCCAACACAGGAATCGGAAGTATAGCCCTGATTTCATCCAATACAGCTGCAGTCGCTGTATTGCAAGCGATGATCAGCATTTTTATATCCTTCTTCATCAAAAATCTCGTCATTTGCCATGTGAAGGTTTGGACATCTTTTTTTGTCCTCGGCCCATATGGGCATCTTGCTGTATCACCTAAGTAAATTATATTTTCATTTGGAAGCTGACGCATGACTTCTTTAGCTACTGTCAAGCCGCCTACTCCTGAATCAATGATACCTATCGGTTGTTTCAAAAAACTCGCCTCATTTTTCTTTCATTTCTTGATGTAGTTTTACTAGAATCCCTTTGAGGGACATGATGTCAGATTCGTTAAAATTGACTAACACGCCACTCAAGTACTGCCTCCGTTTATTAATCACTTCTTCGATTATCCGTTCGCCTTCTTCAAGAAGGTGAATTCGAACCACACGCCGATCCTTTTCATCCCTGACACGCTGGACAAGCTGATGTTTCTCCATGCGGTCAATCAGGTCCGTCGTTGTACTGAAAGCGAGAAACATCTTCGTGGACAATTCGCCAATCGTCATGTCCCCTGATTCAAAAAGCCATTGCAAAGCCACGAATTGAGGAATGGTAATTTTATAATCATGGAGAATTTCTCTTCCCCTTTGCTTAAGCCATGACGATACATAGCGCAATTCCTTCTCGATATCGGCTACATATGCCGCCTGCTTCTCTTCATCCATAAACACAGCTCCCCACTTCATGAAACTTATCATACTACCATTTTGGATGAAAGTGAAATGATTTTCAAGATTGATTGACTGGAATCATAATGAAACCCCGCCATAAAAATAAGCAGCATCCAAAGAAGTCAAAACAACCAAATTGTTTTGCCCTTCCTTATATGCTGCCAATGAACGGGAGAGAAATTATTTATAAGGCTTACGTAGAGTTAACACATTAAAGCTTAAGTTCTCCCATACGAAGGAGTTCTATGACTGCCTGCGAACGTCCTTTAACTCCAAGCTTCTGCATCGCATTCGAAATATGGTTTCGAACTGTTTTTTCGCTAATAAACAATTCACCTGCGATTTCTTTTGTTGTTTTGTCTTGTACTAGTAACTCAAATACTTCTTTTTCTCTTTTGGTGAGTAATGGCTTATGAGTGAATTCGTTCTCCTTCAAGTAATGTTACCCTCCTTGCCTTCACCAGCATAAAACCCGGAGTGGGTGTCTATTTAGTCAAGATATAGTATGTCGGCTGGGGCAATGGAGTGACTCTTTTACTTGTCTAAATGGAAATATTTTTAGGAATGTTCCAGCACAGTATACAGCATCGAACGCTTCATGTCTTCCGTCCAAGGTACCGGCTTCCCGGTGGCCTTGGACACTTGTACAATCGTCCCCCTGCCCGTTAAACAAATTGAACCATCTTGTTTAGTCCCCATATAGTGTAGGTCCACTGAAGAATTTCCGATATGGTCAGCTTTCACATGGATTGTCAATTGATCATTGAAAAACATCTGCTTAAGGTAATCACACTGTAAATTGGCAACAACCGGCATCTCACCGCATTCAGCCGAGGTCCAATCCTTCATGAACCCCATACTGTTGAAATACTCAATCCGAGCTTCCTCAAAATAAGTAAAAGGAATCGTGTTATTCAAGTGCCCAAACATATCAGTTTCCGAAAAGCGGATCTTAATCTCATGTTTAAAAGAAAAATCATTGATCCACTCCGTTATATTATCGATATATGATATTTTGCCCAACTTGTGCACACCCTTTCTGAATTGAATGACTATTCACTCATTTTATAAGAAAACAACGATAATGAAAAGGATTTTCTATTGAAAGCAGGGTAAATTATCAAGCTCACTTCACAAATCCTTCACAGTTGGCCTGGTGCCGGATTTACACTTCAACCCCAGTTATCAATCGTTTATGATTCTCTCGATTCCCAACCAAGCCTGTGTATGTAAAAAAATGAAAAAAAGAACCCATATCATAAGATACAGGTTCTTTCATGTTCATGATTAAACTTCATCACTGCCGAAGAAGTTACGGAATTGTTGGATCGTAGTATCACGGTTCAACGCAGCAATCGAAGTCGTTAATGGAATGCCTTTAGGGCAAGACTGCACGCAGTTTTGTGAGTTACCGCAGTTTGCAAGTCCTCCATCACCCATGATCGTATTTAAACGTTCAGCTTTGTTCATTGCACCAGTTGGATGTGCATTGAATAAACGAACTTGTGATAATGGTTGTGGCCCAATGAAGTCTGAATTGCTGTTTACGTTCGGACAAGCTTCCAAACATACACCGCAAGTCATACATTTAGATAACTCGTAAGCCCATTGACGTTTCTTTTCTGGCATACGCGGTCCTGGTCCAAGGTTGTACGTTCCATCGATTGGAATCCATGCTTTTACCTTTTTCAATGAGTCGAACATACGGCTGCGATCGACTTGCAGGTCACGAACAACAGGGAATGTACGCATTGGTGCTAGACGAACCGGCTGCTCCAATTGATCGATAAGAGCTGTACATGATTGTCTTGGTTTACCATTGATAACCATTGAACAAGCACCACATACCTCTTCAAGACAGTTCATGTCCCATGCGATTGCTGTAGTGTGCTTGCCTTGTACCGTTACTGGATTACGACGAATTTCCATTAGGGCGGAAATTACGTTCATATTCGGACGGTACGCTAATTCGAATTCCTCATCATAAGGAGCTGAATCCGGTGTATCTTGACGAGTGATTATAAAACGGACTGTTTTAGTCTCAGATTTAGTTTCAACCATTTTTTTGCTCCCCCTCTTTAGTGTTTCGTAGTGTAGTCACGTTTACGCGGTGCGATCAGTGATACATCAATATCTTCATAATGGAATTCAGGTGCTTGATCCAAGCCTTTGAATGTTGCCATAGTAGTTTTCATGAATTCCTCATCATTACGTTCTGGGAAATCAGGTTTGTAATGCGCTCCGCGGCTTTCATCACGGTTTAACGCACCAATTGTGATTACACGGGCCAATTGCATCATGTTTTGCAGCTGTCTAGTGAATGCAGCTCCTTGGTTACTCCATTTTGCCGTGTCATTGATGTTAATTTTCTTGTAACGTTCCATCAGCTCAAGAATCTTGTTATCCGTTTCTTTCAGCTTGTCATTGTAACGAACTACAGTAACATGCTGAGTCATCCACTCACCAAGTTCTTTGTGAAGGATGTACGCATTTTCGTTACCATCAAGAGACATGACTTCATTCCATTTCTCTTGTTCTTGTTTTTCGTACCCTTCATACAATGAAGAAGGAATGGATTCTGAAGTTTTAGCAAGGCCTTCAATATATTTAACGGCATTCGGTCCAGCGACTGAACCACCATAGATTGCAGAAAGAAGTGAGTTGGCACCAAGACGGTTACCGCCATGTTGTGAATAATCGCACTCACCTGCAGCGAATAAACCTTTGATGTTAGTCATTTGGTCATAATCAACCCAAAGTCCGCCCATGGAATAGTGAACGGCAGGGAAAATTTTCATTGGAACTTTACGAGGATCTTCACCCATGAATTTCTCGTAGATTTCAATGATTCCGCCAAGTTTAATATCAAGTAATTTAGGATCTTTATGTGATAGATCCAGGTAAACCATGTTTTCACCATTAATGCCAAGCTTCATGTTCATACATACGTCGAAGATTTCACGAGTCGCGATATCACGAGGTACCAGATTACCATAAGCAGGGTATTTTTCTTCAAGGAAATACCAAGGTTTCCCGTCTTTATATGTCCAGATACGGCCACCTTCACCACGAGCGGATTCACTCATTAGACGAAGTTTGTCATCGCCAGGGATTGCTGTCGGGTGAATTTGAATGAACTCACCATTAGCATAATTAACACCTTGCTGATAAACGATGGAAGCTGCTGAACCTGTATTGATCATTGAGTTCGTTGATTTACCGAAAATGATTCCAGGGCCGCCGCTCGCCATGATGACTGCGTCTCCAGGGAATGATTTGATTTCCATTGAAGTCAGGTTTTGTGCTACGATACCGCGTGCTGTTTGCTCATCATCGATAACAGCTCCAAGGAATTCCCAGCCTTCATATTTCGTTACAAGGCCTTCAACTTCATAACGGCGAACCTGCTCGTCCAATGCGTAAAGTAATTGCTGACCAGTTGTTGCACCGGCGAATGCTGTACGGCTATGTTGAGTGCCACCGAAACGACGGAAATCAAGAAGACCTTCCGGAGTACGGTTGAACATAACACCCATACGGTCAAACATATGAATGATTGATGGTGCTGCTTCGCACATCGCTTTAACCGGCGGTTGGTTAGCCAAGAAATCTCCGCCATAAACTGTATCGTCGAAGTGGATATATGGAGAATCCCCTTCACCTTTTGTATTTACTGCCCCGTTGATTCCGCCTTGGGCACAAACTGAGTGAGAGCGTTTAACAGGCACTAAAGAAAATAAATCAACCTGTTGTCCCAGCTCTGCTGCTTTGATCGTAGCCATTAATCCAGCTAGACCTCCACCAACGATAACTATTTTACCTTTACCCAATTCTGTCACTCCCTTATTTCCATTAGCCAAGCTATGTTTTTCCTAATTCTTATAAATGAACTCTATCTTCTTATACGAATGCGAAAATTGCGCTGATTCCGATATAAGAAAGAAGAACGAAAACGATCAATGTAAAGTAAGTCATGATTCTTTGCGATCTTGGTGAAACTGTAAGACCCCAGCTCACAGCAAATGACCATAATCCATTAGCAAAGTGGAAGATTGCCGAGATAATACCAACAATATAGAACACAATCATGAATGGACTAGAGAAAATCTCTGCCATCATGTCAAAGTTAACTTCAGCACCCATAGCTGCTTGGATTCTCGTTGCCCATATATGCCAAACAAGGAAAATCAACGTTATGATTCCAGTTAGGCGTTGTAGCATGAACATCCAGTTACGGAAGAAACTAAATCTGCCTAAATTGTTTTTTGCTGTAAAGGCAATATAGATTCCGTACACAGCATGGAAAATGAGCGGTAGATAGATGACGACCCATTCCACCAAAATCTTCACGGGCGTAAACTCAATTAAATGAACTGCCCCATTAAAAGTCTCTTCTCCTTTTGTTGCCATAAAGTTTACAGATAAATGAAAAATTAGGAATAGACCAATTGGAATTACTCCTAGAAGTGAATGAAGCCTGCGATTCCCAAACTCACGATTTTTTGCCACTAAGTGCCCCCCCTTAATTTGTGAAAAATCATGCAAAGATAAACTGGTGGCTACCTTTTATCTCCGCGTGAAAATACAGTATAGAGTCAAAAAACTCCTCTATACTTCCTTTACAATTATGTGACATGTCCATTTTACTCCTGACTTCTATGTGCGTCAAGAAAACGGATACAAGAAATCTCTTTTTCAGAATAGATTTTATTGGATTATATTGGGTATTTTTTGTTTGTCAAGATGATATTTTGAATAAATTTGTAATTTAACTATTAATATCTCGGTATAATTTATCATTTTTTTCCAATTGCTATTTAAATAAATAAAAAACAGTATAATTTGCAAAAGAAATACGTTTATAATAGATTTACAGAAAGAGGCGATAAACTATGAAAAAAAATATTGCTGCTGCGATAGAAGAAGAGATTCAAACGGAAGAAATTCAAACTGAAGAATTCAAAGTTCCAGCTTTCGGGTACGAATTAATCAGAGAAGTTCTATTGAACGATATTCTCGGAAAAGACTCTAATCAAATCCTCTATTGGGCAGGTAAACAATTAGCAAGAAAATTCCCATTGAAGGGCGATCAGGAAGTGATTGAATTTTTCCAAAGCGCTGGATGGGGTAATCTGGAAATCTTGAAGTATACGAAACACCAAATGGAATTATCCCTCACGGGTGAAATAATCAGCCGCCGCCTGGATTTACACCCTGATTGTCACTTCCAGCTTGAAGCCGGTTTCCTTGCCGAGCAGTTTTCACTGCAAAAAAAATTCCTCAGCGAATCAACGGAAGAAATCAAACGCCGCGCAAAAAAAGTGATATTCACCATCCAATGGGATCCCAGAGATCCAATCTAATGAGCCCTGAAAACAGACTTACCCTTTTTACCGGAAGTCTGTTTTTTATTGGACTCCTGACACTTAGGCTAGCACATTTGCATGCTGACCAAGTTTAAATGCTTCATGAAGGGATTCAACTGCCTTCACCATTTCCTTTTCATTGACGACGGTCGAAACTTTAATTTCCGATGTGCTGACCATTTTCACCTGGATGCCTGTATTGGCCATCACTTCAAACATTTCGGCAGCCACTCCCGGATTGGATACCATACCAGAACCGACGATGGACACTTTGGCCAATCCGCTCTCCGTTTCGACCCGGTCGAATCCCAATTGATCTTTATTATTTTCCAGCACGATCAAGGCCGCTTCCGTATCTTCACTTTTTGTGGAAAAAGATAGATTCGTCGTATCCTCGGCAGTCATGCTTTGAATGATGATGTCCACATTGATCCGGTTTTTCGCAAGCGTCGTGAAGATCGTGGATAATGCACCAAGTGATTGGGGCAAACCATATATTGTGACCCTCGTAATACTGTCTTCAAAAGCAATGCCGCGTACAATTAAGTTTTCTTCCATAGTTGCTTCCTCCTCTATGATCGTACCTGATTCTCTCTCCATGCTTGAACGGACTTCAAGCGGAATTTGATAATTCTTTGCATATTCGACAGCCCTTGGGTGAAGGACGCCCGCCCCCAGGTTGGCAAGTTCCAGCATTTCATCGTAAGAAATGGATTGGAGTTTTCGCGCGCCTTTTATGTAGCGTGGGTCCGTTGTGAAAACACCCGTTACATCTGTATAAATATCGCATCTATCCGCATTAAGCGCTGCTGCGATGGCAACTGCCGTCGTATCGGAACCGCCTCGCCCTAAGGTAGTGATTTCCCCATTTGCATCGTTACCCTGGAAACCGGCTACGACCACTATTTTCTTCTCCTGAAGCTGGGCTTGGATCCTCGTGGCATCGATGTTTAAAATCCGGGCATTCCCATGAACGGATTCCGTTTGCATGCCAGCCTGCCAGCCGGTATATGAAATGGCTTCATGTCCTTCTTCAATCAATGCCATCGTTAACAGGGAAATCGTTACCTGTTCCCCAGTCGTCAATAGCATATCCATTTCCCTCTTGCTTGGGGATCCGGAAATATCACGCGCCATGGAAACCAATTGGTCCGTTGTTTTCCCCATAGCTGAAACAACGACGACAACCTCATTTCCTTTCTCCGCTTCCTCGATTACCCGATTGGCAACATTTTTGATTTTTTCTACGCTACCGACGGATGTTCCGCCGAATTTTTGAACGATTAATGCCATCCTCATGCACCCTCTCTACTTTTTAGGCAATAAAAAAAGCAATGAGAAATATCTCATTGCTGTGGTCACATATCTTAATACTGTAATCACAGTGAGATAGCTCTCCAGGGTATAAACCCTGACAATCCGCCATTTCTTAAATGTCGGACCAGGAGGACAAGGTATGAGTCTTGTCTTCCTTCGGCGGCGTCCCCTTTCAAAACCTTTCATGGAAGCTCATACTTCTCCAGGTTTTTACTCTTGAATTCCGCACCTCTATCAGCACTTTTAAGTTGTCTAGTTAAAAATTCCTTTTAATCATAGCATAGAGATTTATCGGTAGCAAGATTATTCTTGTAATTTTCTAACGATTCCCTCGGCTACCCCTTTTGGCATACCAGCTTCAATGATTTCCTCGGCCGTCGCCTCTTTGATTTTCTTCAATGATCCAAAATGCCTTAATAATTGCTTCCTTCGCTTTTCCCCGACTCCTGGAATATCATCAAGCTGGGAGTGAACCGCATTTTTCCCGCGTAGCTGGCGATGAAACGTAATCGCGAACCGATGCACTTCATCCTGAATTCTTTGCAATAGGTAAAATTCCTGGCTCCTTGAATCAAGAGGTACAAGTTCAAGCGGATTTCCGATCATCAATTGCGAGGTCCTATGCTTTTCATCCTTAATGAGGCCTGAAAGTGGAATATCCAAGCCTAATTCATTTTCCAGAATATCCCGTACCGCTTCGACATGTCCCTTTCCGCCATCAATGATGATCAAGTCCGGAAGCGGCAGCCCTTCTTTCAATACTCGTGAATACCTTCTTCTGACCACTTCACGCATCGATTCATAATCATCAGGTCCCTGGACCGTCTTGATCTTATATTTTCGGTACTCTCTTTTTTCCGGCTTCCCATCAATGAACACGACTAAAGCGGAAACGGGGTCACTTCCCTGGATATTGGAGTTATCGAAAGCTTCAATTCGATGCGGGGTGTAGATACCCAGTTGTTTCCCGAGGTTTTCCACCGCATTGATCGTTCTTTCTTCATCCCTCTCAATCAAAGAGAATTTTTCCTGAAGGGCGATGGAGGCATTTTTATTCGCCAATTTAAGCATGTCTTTTTTCGCTCCCCGTTTCGGGTGAATCGTTTTGACACCAAGCAGCCCTTCGGCCATTTCGGCATCCACAGATTCAGGCAGCAAGATTTCCTTTGGTTTAAAGTGGTTCGTAATCTCGTAAAACTGACCGAGGAATGTAAGAAGTTCCTGTTCGGGTTCATCGTAGACCGGAAAAAGCGAAACATCCCTTTCTATCAATTTACCCTGCCGGACAAAAAATACCTGAACGCACATCCAGCCTTTATCATAGGCAAAGCCAAAAACATCCCTGTCGATGAAATCGGTCGTCATCATTTTCTGCTTCTCCATCGTAATATCGATGTGGGCAATCTTGTCACGGAACTCCTTGGCCCTCTCGAAATCGAGTTCTTCCGATGCCTCCAGCATTTTTTCAGTCAGTTCTTTTTTTATTTCAGTATGCCCGCCGTTCAAGAACCGGTTGATATCATCGACCATTTTTTTATATTCCTGTTCCTCTACATCATATACACATGGGGCCAGGCACTGACCAAGGTGATAGTAGAGACAAACGCGATCCGGTAACGTATTGCATTTTCTTAGGGGATAGATGCGGTCGAGCAATTTTTTCGTTTCGTTAGCTGCAAATGCATTCGGATAAGGACCGAAATATTTCCCTTTGTCTTTTTTGACTTTTCGCGTAATGATTAGACGCGGGTGGCGTTCCGCAGTCAGCTTGATGAAAGGATACGTCTTATCATCCTTTAGCATGACATTATATTTTGGGTCATGTTTTTTGATTAAGTTCAACTCTAAAATAAGAGCCTCGATATTGGAAGAGGTGACAATGTATTCGAAATCCTCAATCTCGTTCACGAGTCGAAATGTTTTACCGTCGTGAGATCCCGTAAAATAAGAGCGGACACGATTTTTCAACACTTTCGCTTTGCCTACATATATGATCGTTCCCTGACGATCTTTCATTAAATAACAACCAGGTTGATCGGGAAGAAGGGCAAGTTTATTCTTTATTTGTTGATTCATGCATTCAGCCTCCTGTTCTCCCTTTTTTACAATCATTATATATCAAGATAGCGAAAAAAGCTTCAAGTCCGCAGACTTGAAGCTTTTATTAGCTATCTTACTATTACGCGTGTTTTGCAATAAGTTCAGCAAGTGCTTCTTTAGGTTGGAAACCAACAACCTTATCGACCACTTCACCGTCTTTAAGGACGATTAATGTCGGGATGCTCATCACACCGAATTTTCCAGCTGTTTCTTGGTTTTCATCTACATCCACTTTTACGATTTTTGCTGTATCGCCAATTTCAGTATCAAGCTCTTGAAGAACAGGAGCGATCATTTTACAAGGTCCACACCATGGAGCCCAAAAGTCTACAAGAACGACACCTTCGCTAGTATCTGTTGTGAAAGTTTGGTCAGTTGCATTTACAATAGCCATATATATTTCCTCCTCAAATTTACTCAAATAACTAAAAACAGTATACCACTGTTGCTCAAATCGATGCTAATATTTTGCTTCAGTGGTAGGATGTCCAAAAAAAGAGTAACTATGCAGGCCAAAAACCCTCCCCATTAGCGCAAACAAAGGGGCAAGACATGTATCGGCTTATGCCGAATGTCTTGCCCCTCATCTGTATTATTTCTATTACGCGTTAACTTTAAGTTTTTTGAATTCTTCCGTAAGTAATGGAACGACTTCGAAAAGATCTCCGACAATTCCATAATCAGCCACATTGAATATGTTAGCTTCCGGGTCTTTATTGATGGCAACGATAACCTTGGAATTGGACATTCCCGCTAAATGCTGGATCGCACCGGAAATTCCGCAGGCGATATAAAGATCAGGTGTTACGACTTTACCCGTTTGCCCGATTTGTAATGAGTAATCGCAATAGTCTGCATCACATGCTCCCCGGGAAGCTCCTACCGCTCCGCCAAGAACCTGTGCCAGTTCCTTTAATGGTTCAAAACCATCTTCACTTTTCACGCCACGGCCACCCGCGATGATTACTTTCGCTTCTGAAAGGTCCACCCCTTCACTGGCTTTTCTAACAACATCCTTAATGATTGTCCGTAAGTCCTTAATATCCACACTTAATGTAGAAACATCACCAGAGCGGGACTCATCTTTCGCTAATGGTTCGATATTGTTCGGACGGATTGTCGCGAAAATCACGCCAGCTGTAACAATTTTCTTTTCAAATGCTTTACCAGAATATATCGGGCGGGTGAAAACGATATTTCCGCCTTCTTCTTCAATGGATGTAACGTCGGAAATCAATCCTGATTCAAGTTTTCCAGCCAATTTAGGTGCAAGGTCTTTTCCTAAGGCTGTATGCCCAAAGAAAATTCCTTCCGGCTTTTCCTGCTCGATGACGGCAAGCAAGCTTTGCGCATATCCATCTGAAGTATATTGTTTCAATTGATCATTTTCGACTGCAATAACCCGGTCTGCACCATACTGGATCATTTCATTACCGAAATTCTGAACACTGTCACCAACTAAAACACCAACGATTTCCCCGCCATCCGCTGCAAGCTTAGCCGCACCGATAGCTTCAAATGATACATTTCTTAGTGAACCATCACGAACTTCGCCCAATACAAGAAACTTTCTAGCCATTTATAAAAACCTCCTGTGCTCTATTTTTCTTTTTGTCGTGTGTTGTTGTTTTGAGATGTACCGTATCGATTAAATCACTTTTGCTTCACTGCGTAATAACTGAACAAGCTCGGTAACTTGAGCACTGATTTCCCCGTCCAAAACTTTTCCAGCTTCTTTTTTAGCAGGAAGGTAAATTTCAATCGTTTTTGTTTTGGCCTCAACATCGTCCTCTTCCAAATCCAGGTCATCCAATTCCAATTCTTCAAGCGGTTTTTTCTTTGCCTTCATGATTCCTGGCAATGAAGGATAACGTGGCTCATTTAGCCCTTGTTGCGCTGTCACCAATAATGGAAGAGAGGCTTCGATCGTTTCAGAGTCCCCTTCGACATCACGGATAACGCTTACATTTCCATTTTCTATGTCCAATTTAGTAATGGTTGTAATATAAGGAATTCCCAAAATTTCGGCAACGCGTGGTCCCACTTGACCAGAGCCGCCATCGATTGCAACGTTCCCTGCAATGATTAGATCCGCATTTTTATCTTTTAAGTATTCGCCAATAATTTTGGCAGTCGTGAATTGGTCACCATTTTCTATGTCGTCTTCTATATTTATCAATACAGCTTTGTCAGCACCCATTGCCAACGCTGTGCGTAATTGCTTTTCAGCCTCTTCTGTTCCGACAGAAATAACCGTTACTTCGCCGCCTTGTGCATCACGCACCTGGATTGCTTCTTCAACTGCATACTCATCGTATGGATTAATGATGAATTCTGCCCCATCCTCATTGATTTTCCCGTTGGATAGTGTAATTTTTTCTTCTGTATCAAATGTTCTTTTCAGCAGTACATAAATGTTCACGATAATACCTCCCGAATAATTTGAGTTTTGAAGATTATGAATTTTATTGATATATAGTAATGTTCTACAGATTTCACCATAATCCTGCATGATATATAAAAATAGTTATTTAAACCGAAACATCATTTCCCTTTGAATACAGCTTCCCTTTTTTCAATGAAAGCGGCGATTCCTTCTTGTGCATCGGCAGTATCGAAAGCCTGACCAAAGAGGGCAGCTTCCCTTTCCACACCTGTATGGTAAGAATCATGCTTGGAATAATTCAATAACTCAATGGCCGCCTTTAATGCCAGTGGGCTCTTCTTGGCAATTTTATTGGCTAGATCCTTAGCTTTTGGAATCAGTTCTTCATCCGTGAAGGCATGATTCGCCAATCCGCATTGCACAGCTTCGGTGCCTGAAATCGGTTCGCTTGTAAACAGCATTTCAGCTGCCTTTGCCATGCCTACGTAACGAGGAAGACGTTGGGTCCCAGCAAATCCGGGGATTAAGCCCAACTGCAGCTCAGGCAAACCAAGTTTAGCCCTTTCGGTGACCAAACGGATGTGGCAGGCCATAGCCAGCTCCAATCCTCCGCCAAGCGCCGCACCATGGATGGCTGCAATGACCGGTTTGGGAAAAGATTCGATTTTCTCAAATACAGATTGACCATTCTTGGTCAGCTTCTCGAAAGCTTTCCCGTTTTTCACTTCCGTAAACTCTTTAATGTCCGCTCCTGCAGAGAAGAATCTTCCTTCACCATGAAGAAGGACAACCCGTACGGCTTCGTCTTTCCCAATTTGATCGAATGCCTGTGAAAGCTCTCCGATGATAGCCGAAGAAAGTGCATTTGCTGGTGCATGATCAATCGTTATAAAAGCCACATGATTTTCGACAGAAAGCTTAAGATATTCCATATCAATCCCTCCAGGCATGATAGTCAAACTTTTTTGATAATTCTCTATGTATCACTTCCAGTTAAAGCTGGAAGTTGAATTAACCGATTCTTTCGAGGATGGCTAGCCATCCTCTATTTAAATCGTTAACTTTTCAGGCCACAGCCGCCAATCAGCAGGCGGTGAACGTCTGGTGCAAGGTCAGGAAGCGAATACTTTTGCTCATTCATGACCCAAGTCGTCACAGTTTCATCAATCGTTCCAAAAATCATCTGCCTGGCAAGTAAATTATTTAAATCAGGCAGGAATTCGCCGTTCTCTTTTCCTTCTATAATGATCTGATCGATTAAATTTAAATACCCTCTTAACACATCATTGATCCTATGGCGCAATTCTTTATTCGACTGTCTTAATTCCAACTGAGTGACAATTGCTAAATTCACGTCTTCTGAAAGGTTTTGAAAATGTTTTTGGATGAGCACATGCAGTTTTTCCGAAGCAGTGGTCTTTCCTTTTATCTCTTCCTCGATCTGTTCCACAAAATACCCCATCTTTTCATGGAATAATGATATTAAGATATCTTCTTTATTTTTAAAATAAAGATAAATGGTGCCATCCGCTACGCCTGCCTGTTTGGCAATTTTGGATACTTGGGCTTGATAGTAACCGTTTTGGGCAATGACAATAACGGCCGCATCAATAATTTGATTATACTTTGGTCTGTTGCTTTTCACTGGATGTCCCCTTTCAGAAAAATGAATGAACCATCATTCATATTTCTATCATAAAATGATGACCCTTTACTGTCAAGCAAAACCTTATATAAGGCTCCTGACATTTCACTTCTGTTCATTGTACAGCCACCATCCATAGCTTGTCCAGCTGTTCTGCAAAACGGAGCCCTCTTCCGCTGCTCCGTTAAAAGGGGGTGCTTGTTTAAGCTTCTTTTCTTTCCTCGGATATTTTTTTCTTTTCTTCCTCGATAAGGACTCTTCTCAGGATCTTCCCTATCGTCGTTTTAGGAAGTTCATCCCTGAATTCATAGCTTCGCGGCACCTTATACGAAGCCAGGTTCTTTCTGGCAAATTCATTCAATTCCTCTTCAGTGACCCTGGCATTTTTTTTCAGGACGACATAGGCCTTGACGGTCTCTCCTCGATAAGGGTCAGGGATGCCTGCCACGACTACTTCCTGTATGGCCTCATGCTCGTATAGCACCTCTTCCACCTCACGTGGATATATATTGAAACCACCTGCAATGATTGTATCCTTTTTCCTCTCGACGACATAAAAGAACCCCTGCTCATCCATATAACCCAGATCGCCAGTAAGCAGCCAGCCATTTTTAAAGGTTTTTTCCGTTTCATCCGGACGGTTCCAATAACCTTTCATTACCTGTGGTCCTTTTATGGCAATCTCGCCTATTTCATTCGGAGGAAGCTCTTCATTGGATTCCAGGGACAGAATCGCCGAGTCAGTGTCCGGCCACGGCAGTCCAACGCTTCCTTTTACACGCGGCTGATCCCAAATGAAATTAGCATGTGTCACAGGTGAGGTTTCTGAAAGTCCATAGCCTTCAACTAGCTTCCCGCCGGTAATTTTCTCAAACTGCTCTTGAACCTCTAAGGGCAAAGATGCAGAACCGCTAATACAGGCATTGATGGAAGAAAGATCATATTTAGCGATATCCGGATGGTTCAAGAGGCCGATATACATCGTTGGCGCTCCTGGAAACATGGTCGGTTTCTGTTTTTGGATGGTTTTAAGCGTCGCTTCGACATCAAACTTCGGCATGATGATCATGGTGTTCCCTTCCATGACGGAAAGAACCAAGACCGTAGTCATACCGTACACATGGAAGAAAGGCAGAATCGCAAGGATCCTTTCCTCACCGCGCTTATTTTTGTAAAGCCATGCATTGCACATTTTCGTATTTGCCAGCAAGTTCTTATGAGTAAGCATGACCCCTTTGGGAAAGCCAGTTGTCCCACCTGTATATTGCAAAAGGGCAAGATCATTATTGACATCGATCGGCACAGTGTCGACTTCTTCAGTGATCTTTCGTTTCATGATTTCGGAAAATAAATGATGATTCCCTTCATGCTCCACATTGATGACAATGCCGTATTGCTTTTTTTGAATAAAAGGATAGATAAGATTTTTCGGGAAAGGTAAATATTCCTTGATAGCGGTTACAATTATATGTTCAATATCCGTTCTTGATGCCACTGCAGAAACACGGGGAAATAAAATATCCATCACTAAAATCATTTTCGCTCCGGAATCTTTCATTTGATATTCTAATTCACGTTCAGTATAGGTTGGGTTCGTTTGAACCACGACTCCTCCGGCCATCAATATCCCAAAAAAGCTTATGACACCCTGAGGGCAGTTAGGTAGCATGACGGCAACGCGTTCGCCTTTTTGAAGTCCGATACTTTTTAAATAGTCTGCAAACTTTAAAGCAGATTCATGCACTTCCCGGAAAGTTAATTCTTTTCCCTGGAAATGAATCGATACTTTATCAGGGAATTCCTCGGCTGATTCCTTTAAAAAAGAATAAAGAGGTTTATCTTCGTACGACAAAACAGCGGGTATCTGTTCCGGATAAATAGCTTGCCACGGCTTATTGCTCATTTGCCCCCTCCTTCTGAATATTCTCAATACTCTTAATCATTATAATACAATCGGGATTTTCTTACAATTGCCGAATTTCAGAGTATAAAGACCTTACGATGAAAGGCTGGATAGTATATATGTCCTATTCCAACTACAGGGAATGTTGGAATGGGACATATAAAAAGGGAAACAAAAAAAGGAGTGGCTATACTCCTTTCAGAATGTAGACAACCCTTTTACCCTCATTTTTTTCTTTTAAAAAAGTTCCAGTGATTGGAACGGAAGGTACAAGACTCCTGCGGGAAAAGCGTGCCTAGGGGAGACCACGCAGGCGCAAGCCGAGGAGGCTCCCCGACCGCCCGCGGAAAGCGAGTGCCTGGAGTGGAAATCAACGTTCCCATTTTACAAACGCAATTTGTAGACAAAAGGGTTCTATCTAAATAAAACAAAGTTGATTGGAACGTAAGGTACGAGACTCCTGCAGAAAAGCGTGGCATGGGAGACCCGGAAGGCGTGCCGAGGAGGCTCCCCGACCGCCCGCGGAAAGCGAGTGCCTGGAGTGGAAATCAACGTTCCCATTTTACAAACCCAGAAAAAAACTGCCGGCAAACAATTACTAGTTTTAAACAAAAGGGTTCTATCTAAATAAAACAAAGTTGATTGGAACGTAAGGTACGAGACTCCTGCGGGAAAAGCGTGTCTAGGGGAGACCCCGCAGGTGCAAGCCGAGGAGGCTCCCCGACCGCCCGCGGAAAGCGAGTGCCTGGAGTGGAAATCAACGATCAAATTTCACAACCCCTCAAGAAAAAAAAATAAAGGATATTCAAATTTTCTTTAAGATCACAGATCGGGGAGAACATTCCGATCCTCTTTTGTCGTCTACTGTAAAGAGGCATTCTACTTCTTGGTTTTAATTCTATACCAATACTTATATTTTTCTTCAAACCCCAATTTTCCGTATAAGCTTAAAGCAGGTGCGTTCGTTTCTATCACCTGAAGATAAGCATTTTTTGCTCCATTTTCTTTACCCCAATGCAATAGATTACGAACGAGTATTGCACCATTGCCTTGGTTTCGAAAGTTTTCATGGGTAATGATATTGTACAGGCCTATGTATTCGTCTTCCAAAACACCCAGTCCACTTGCTGTAACGGTTCCACCTTCATCAGTCAACAACATAAAGCATGTTTTTGGAATGATATTCCCTAACATCTTTTTCAGGATGGTTTGATCATGATCATCAATATTACTAAGCTGGCAGAAATCGTGAAACCATTCATCATGTAAATGATCATACTTTATGACATTGGTTTCATTCGGTGACTCTGTATCTGCCAAATTCAATACCTGGACACTTGTTGTTCCTTCAAGGGCATACCCAGACTCTTCCAGCACACGATCCAAGTTGATAGGGTTTGCCTGCGGAGTCACTTTGTACACGGCCTTATCATTCCTTGCAAAATATAATTGTTCACAATTCGAAATTTTCTTTTTCACATTTTCATTCGATGGATAGATGGGGTTGATGGAATTCGCCCTTTTCGTATATCCATCCGCAAATCGGATAACCCATCCATCATAGATTTGCGTTTGCATGGCGGGTAAAGCATTCAGCGATAATTCTTCAATCTTCTGTATCCATTTGGACTGATCCATATTCCTCCTCCTCTTCAAAAGTCTATTTGACCATAATTATTATACATGGCCCCCCATTTTTTTTAATAGAACCAAATAAAAGAAGCGGCACACTGGCCGCTTCAGTTGAACAATGTCATATAAATGATTCCAAACAGAAAAAAGATTCCGCAACAAACAATTAAGACTTTTGCAAGTTTCTCCACAGCTTACTCCCTCTCATGAAGGGCATTAAGAAATTCCGGCGCCGATGACAAAAGATAATGCGATTGATATGATCATCGATAGGAATCCAACTGCCCGATTATCTTTTTGTATTTCTTCATCTATTTTAAATCCAGGAGTCATAAATTCAAAAATGAAATAACCGATCAGCAGCAGGACAAAACCGTAGACGCCCCAGCCAATCATGGTAAGAAGCGAATTCTGATGGAGAATGGACTGTTGGAATACATAGGCGATCCCAAAAATTTTACCACCTGTTGCCAACGCGACAGAAAGGTTTCCCTGTTTGATCTCCTCCCAGTTCTTGTACTTTGTGACAAGTTCAAAAATGGCTAAAAAAACAATCATGCACAGAATAACGACACTGTAACGAGCAGCTATATATACATATTCATTTTCCCACATATTCTCCATGGTCCAACTCCCGAATGGTAACTAGCCACCCGGCTTGGCTGAATTGCCGGAATGACCGCTTTCCTTTATTTAAATTCCACCACCGTAACACCCGTTCCGCCTTCACCGGCTTCGCCGAAGCGAATCCTTTTGACAGAGCGGTGATTTTTCAAGTATTCCTGGACCCCGGACCGAAGAGCACCCGTCCCTTTACCATGAATGATGGAGACACTCGAATAACCGGCCAAAAGAGCATCATCAACGTATTTTTCCACTCTTGATATGGCATTTTCAAAGCGTTCTCCACGAAGGTCAAGTTCGACGCTAACGTGATAATCGCGGCCTTTGATCGTGGTAAGCGGCTTTGTTTCTTTTACTTTTGTGCTCTTGATGAATTCCAGGTCAGACTCCTTCACTTTCATTTTCATGATGCCGATCTGAACCTGCCATTCATTATTTGAGACCTTCTCAATCAAGTGACCTTTTTGACCAAAGCTTACGACCTTTACTTCATCTCCAGGTTTCAAGCTTTTATCCAGCGGCCTCGCAGCTTTATTTGTTGTTTTTTTCACTTTAGGCGCTGCTTCTTCAAGCCGTTTTTTTGCATCGATCAGTTCATGCTCTTTAACATCGGCATGCTTTTCAAGTCGCAGTTTACGTAGGTCGGCAATGATCGCTTCCGCTTCCCTTTGTGCATTTTCAACGATTGCCGCTGCCTCTTTTGCTGCCTTTTCAACCATCGCATCCCGTTCTTGATGGTACTCATCAATTTGCTTTTGAAGGTCTTTATGAAGAATTTCCGCCTGTTTCAGGTGATTCTTGGCTTCCAATTCCTCTTCTTCAGCCTTCTTGCGGCTGTCTTCAAGGGACGCTATCATATTTTCAACTTTATTCGTATCCTCACCGATATGGCCGCGGGCGTTGCTGATCACGTTTTCTTCCAAACCAAGGCGCTTGGAAATTTCAAACGCATTACTCCGCCCTGGTACACCAATTAAAAGTTTATAGGTGGGGCTCAAGGTTTCCACATTAAATTCGACGCTTGCATTTATGACGCCTTCCCGATCATATCCATACGCTTTTAATTCCGGGTAATGTGTCGTTGCAATCACACGTGCTCCGCGCTTATACACTTCATCCAAAATGGAAATGGCCAAAGCTGCACCTTCCTGTGGGTCAGTTCCCGCTCCAAGCTCATCGAATAAAACAAGACTGTCATAATCGACATGCTTAAGGATATCGACAATATTGACCATATGCGAAGAAAATGTACTTAAGCTTTGTTCAATCGACTGTTCATCGCCTATATCGGCATAAACAGAGGAAAACACAGCCGTTTCGGAACCATCAAGCGCAGGAATCTGCAGACCGGACTGGGCCATTAACGTACAGAGGCCAATCGTTTTCAGGGTAACCGTCTTACCACCTGTATTCGGACCGGTGATGACAATTGTCGTAAATTCATCACCAAGAAAAATATCATTGGCCACGACGACATCATTCGGAATGAGCGGGTGTTTCGCTTTGAATAATTTCACGCGCCCCTCATTATTCAGAATCGGCTTGGATCCTTTTATCGCTTTTGCATATTTTGCCTTGGCGACAAGGAAATCGATTTGTGCCAGCACTTTGACATTATGAAGCAATTCAGGGGTGAACGCACCGACTTTTTCCGATAGTTCGACCAATATCCGTTCTATTTCCTGAGTTTCCTTCACTCGGGTTTCCTGCAGGACATTATTCAGCTGAACGATTGCTTGCGGTTCAATGAACAACGTCTGCCCTGATGATGATTGATCATGAATGATCCCGCCATACACACTGCGGTATTCCTGTTTTACCGGGATTACGAATCGGTCATTCCGGATGGTTATGATGGCATCGGATAACATGGTTGATGCATTGGAAGAACGGATCATACTTTCCAGTTTTTCCCTTACGCGACTTTCATTCGTCCGAATTTGGTTTCTTAGGGTACGAAGCTTGTCGCTGGCAGAATCCATCACTTCGCCATGTTCGCTTACTGCATACGTAATTTCCTGCTGCAAATCAATCAATGGATGTAGGGAATCGATATATTCGGCTAAAAGCGGAACATCGATCTCCTGCTCTGCCAGTTCTTCGAAGAAACGGCTTAAGATCCTGCCGGCACGAATCGTACTCGCAAGTTCCATCAGTTCCATCGGTGAGAGCATACCGCCAATCTGTGCCCTTTTTGCATGCGGACGGATATCGAAAATCCCGCCCAATGGCAAGTTACCTTTCAACCTTACGATTTTGGCAGCCTCATCTGTTTCCTCCTGCCATCTCGACACTTCTTCAAAATCCGTGGAAGGCATCAATTGCTCCGCCTTTTCTTTTCCTATGGATGAGGATGCGTGTGAGATTAATTGTTCTTTTATTTTATGAAATTCCAATGTCTTTAAAGCTTTATTATGCATGGAGTTAAAGCTCCTCCTTATTTATGGGCAAATAGTTAATCATTTCTCTTTAAAAACGCCAATAAGCCATCCGTATCCCTTGCATTAAGAACCGTGGATTCTTTAATCCAGCCCTTTTTGGCTGATGAGACCCCCACAGGCATATGTTCAAGCATGTCGATGCTGTGGGCATCCGTATTGATCACGATCGGAACGCCTGCTTCCTGAGCCTTGCGCAGATGCGGAGGTGCCAAATCCAATCGATTCGGATTCGCATTCAATTCCAAGGCCGTATTCGTTTCACGGGCCAGTTCGATCAGCATTTCTATATCCACATCATATCCGGTGCGTCTGCCGATGATCCTTCCCGTTGGATGTGCAATGATATCTACATGCGGATTATTCAGAGCCGTTTTTAAGCGCTCCATGATCGTTTCCCGAGGCTGTGAAAAGCTTGAGTGAATCGATGCAATGACCAAATCCATCTCTGCAAGCAGCTCATCGTCATAATCAAGTGTCCCATCAGGAAGTATATCCATCTCTATCCCGGAAAGAACGGTAAAGTCAGTGTATTTTTCATTAAGTTCATGGATGATCCGTTTTTGTTCACGTAAACGTTCAGCGGTCAAGCCGTTCGCCACTTTCAGATATTGCGAATGATCGGTGATGGCCATATATCGATACCCTTTTGCACGGCATGCTTCAATCATTTCTTCAATCGTATGAGCACCATCACTCCATGTGGTATGCATATGCAGATCACCTTTAATGGCCTCTAAAGATATGAGAGGTTCATTAGCATCATAATGCTCCACTTCCGTTCCGTCTTCACGCAGTTCTGGGGGAATGAAAGGAAGGCCAAAATGATTATAAAATTGTTCTTCCGTTTCAAACGTCAATACATCACCGGTTTCAGTCACTTCCACCCCGTATTCGCTGATTTTCTCTCCGCGATCTTTAGCAAGCTGGCGCATCCGCACATTGTGATCCTTCGAACCTGTAAAATGATGAAGTGTCGTGATGAATTCCTTATCCTTAACGATTCGGAAATCGACAGAAATGTCATATTCATAATCAAGCACGACCGATACTTTTGTATCACCGGCCGCAATCACCTGTTTTATCCCTTTTATTGCAAGCAGTTGATTCTTCACCTCTTCGGGATGATCTGTCGAAATGATGAAATCGAGGTCCTTGATTGTTTCCCTCATACGCCGGATGCTGCCCGCCCTGGAAGAACGGATAATGTAATCCATGTTAGCAAGGGCCATTTCAATATCAGCCGCAATCGGTCTCATGAAGGCTAGGGGCAGCCGATCTGGCCTTGAACCCGCCTCGGCAATTGCAGACAGGATCTTCTCTTCCGTTTTTTTGCCGAAACCGGCAAGCGCCGCGACCCTGCCTTCCTCACAGGCGATTTTAAGATCATTCACATCTTTGACATGCAGCTCTTTATGAAGCTTGGCAATTTTCTTACCGCCCAAACCTTGAAGCTGCAGAAGCGGAATCAATCCTTTTGGCACCTGCTCCTGAAGCTCTTCAAGTACAGTCGATTTCCCTTCATTTATATACTCTTCGATGACGGATGCCGTTCCTTTCCCGATTCCATTCAAAGCGGTAAAATCTTCGATCTCCGTCAGGCTCCGGTCATCCGTTTCCAAGGCGCCCGCTGCCTTTCGGAAAGCTGAAACCTTAAACGGGTTCTCTCCTTTTAGTTCCATATATATTGCAATTTTTTCTAATAGTTTAATGATATCTTTTTTATTAATTGTCATTTAATTCACCGCCGAAAAAATTAGTAGGGTGTCCCATGTTCACTTTCTTAAAGATACCTTTCTTGGAGGTAAAGTACAAGCAGTCAGGTTCTTAACCTTCGAATCAAATAGAATGAAGTTACATGCCGCTACATAAAAAGGGGCCTCCCCCGTGTTCAAAGTATAGGAATCCAGGACTTTGAACACGGGAGGCAGGCCCTCTTATACTGACATTAAGATTGTTTTACATCATGAAACCAAAGTTCCTTCACTTGCTCGGAAAGGAACGGCGTATGTTTCACGATCGATTCTGCCAGAAATGAGCCAGTTAATGGTTTCTGGATGGAATCCATTGGCAGCATGGCAGCTATATATAATATAATAAACATGATAAGATAGACTTCGAGAAAACCCAATATCCCTCCGCCCCAGCGATTCAGTTGCTTTAATATCGGTAGATGGGTAATGAAATTGAGCATGGATCCTATCATTTGCCAAAGAATCTTGGCAGCAAAGAAAATGATTGCAAAGGCAATTGCATTGTAATACGCCGTATCAAGCCCGACTGTATTGAAAAACATATTAAGGGTCGAGGAATCACCCATCGTTGGGAACGGAATCCATAATTTCAAATTGGGAGCAAGATCTCCGTAAAATACATAGGCGACGATGAAGGCTACAATGAACCCAGTCATATGAACGGTTTGTAAAATGAAGCCACGCTTTAAACCGATTAATAAACCGATTAAAAGAATGGCCAGAATTGCTAAATCAAGCATGTACTCAGTCCTTCTCTCTCTTTAATTCCAGTTGAAGCTGGTCTAGTTCATCTTTTAATTTAATATATTCATGGATGGTATTCACGGCCGTTAGCACCGCTAGCTTGCTTGTATCCAAGTGTGGATTTTTCATCCTGATCTCTCTCATTTTTTCGTCAACCATCGAAGCGACCAGGCGCATATGACTTGCGCTTTCTGTGCCGACGATTGTATATGGCTGTCCGTATATATCAACTGTTGTTTTATTTCGTTTATCGTCTGACAAAATGATGCCCCCAATCTAAACAATCCTAATTCTATCATATCATGAAGTTTTTCGTCATGAAAGAGAGTACATCGTCATTTCTCGCATTAAAATTTCAATAATTTGTCATACGATATCGAATTTAGGAAGAAGATTACCTAATAAACAAAATGAAGTTAGGAGCTAACCCATTATGTCCCATGTTGTTTTACTTATCAGTCCTGAACAAATAAAGGCGATGAAGTCCCATTATTCTTCATCCTTGGCCGCCAAGCAGCCGCCAGGGAGCATTTTTTCCGCCAAACCGCCGCTATGTACGGTGACGGCCTATAAATCCGGGAAGGTCCTTTTTCAAGGTAAGAATGCCGAAATAGAAGCGGTAAAATGGCAAAAGGGTACCACTGCTGCGGCTCCAAAGAAAAAAACGGCTTCCTCTGCATCGGTCAACGTCCATCGATATTCGCCGCCAGCAAATATCGGAACCATGTCAGTGATTGGTTCAGACGAGGTCGGAACAGGAGACTATTTCGGCCCGATGACCGTCGTAGCCGTATATGCCAAGAAGGAGCAACTCGCTCTATTAAAGGAGCTAGGTGTCCAGGATTCCAAAAATCTGAAAGACCCACAGATCATCGACATTGCCAAACAGATTAAGGATGTAGTGCCCTTCAGCCTGCTCACATGCGACAACCCGAAATATAATGCGCTGCAGGCAAAGGGAATGTCACAAGGAAAAATGAAGGCACTCCTCCATAACCAAGCAATCAAGAACCTCATGCAAAAAATCCAGCCAGAACAAGCGGAAGCCGTCCTTATTGATCAATTCGCTCAACCAGAGGTATTTTTCAATTACCTAAAAGGCCAAGAACTATTCCAAGCTAATGCTACCTATCTATGCACAAAAGCGGAAGGCATTCACCTTGGAGTGGCAGCCGCATCCATCCTGGCCCGATATGCATTCGTCAAACGCTTTGACTTGCTGAGTGAAAAAGCGGGATTCAAAATCCCTAAAGGTGCCGGATTTGCAGTAGATGAAGCGGCCGCAAGATTGATTCACGAAAAAGGAATCGATTCATTACACGAATTCACGAAAACCCATTTTGCCAACACAGAAAAAGCGAAGCGACTCTATCAACAGAAATATCATAAATAGAAGAAAGCGGCTGATCTTCCTGAACAGCCGCCTTTTTCTCGTGAAATTGCGCGGTTTACTCATGAGTTTGCTCCATTTACTCGTGAGTTTGCTCCATTTACTCGTGAATTCACGCCATTTACTCGTGAGTTTGCTCCATTTACTCGTGAATTCACTATTTACTTGTGAATTTGCTCCATTTACTCGTGAGTTTGCTCCATTTACTCGTGAGTTTACGCCATTTACTCGTGAATTCGCTCCATTTACTCGTGAAAATGCGCGGTTTACTCGTGAGTTCACCATTTACTCGTGAATTTGCGCCATTTACTGGTGAGTTTGCTCCATTTACTCGTAAAATAAAAAGGACAGCTCCCCATGATTCAGGGAGCTGTCTTTTTGGTTTTATCCTCTTAGCTCTGCGCCGGCTTTTTCTTTAACGGCTTCAAGCACTTTATCATGTGCTTTTGTAATGTCCTCGTCCGTCAGGGTACGTTCCGGGTCGTAGTATTTCAGTGAGTAGGCAATGGATTTCTTGCCTTCCTCCATTCTTTCACCTTCGTATAAGTCGAAGATGCTTACTTCTTTCAGCAGTTTGCCGCCGGCTTCTTCAATAATATCCTGAATGTCCCCGGCTTTCGTGGCTTGATCCACAACGAGCGCGATATCGCGTGTGGTTGATGGATAGCGCGGAATCGTTTGGTACGCTATCGGCGCGACTTCTGCTTCGGCCAATGCTTTTAAGGAAAGTTCGAAAATGTATGTTTCTTTAATATCCAAGTCTTTTTGGACAGTTGGGTGCACTTGGCCGATAAAGCCAATTACTTCACCATTCAATAGTACTTCCGCTGTCCGTCCTGGGTGCATATCGTTGATTTCCGCTTGGCGGTAACTGATTTGATCAGCTAATCCAAGTGTGTCGAATAATGCTTCGATCACGCCTTTGGCTACAAAGAAATCCACTGGTTTCTTTTCACCCTGCCATAGATGTGACTCCCATAGACCGGTGATTGCTCCAGCAACATGTTCTTTTTCTTCAGGCAGTTCTTGTTCGTCACGCTTAAAGAATACCGAACCGATTTCATACAGTGCCAGTGAATCAATTTGGCGGGCATTGTTATATTTCACGACTTCCAGCAATTGAGGCACGATACTTAAACGCAGCTGGCTTCTTTCTTCACTTATTGGCATTGCCAATCGAATGGATTCTCTTGCTTCCAATGCGAATTGGGACGCTTTTTCCTGGCTTGTCAGTGAATAGGTCACTGCTTGATAAAGGCCTGCGCCTTCAAGTGTACGGCGTGCCTTCCGCCGTTTAATTTGATAGTCTGTCAATTGTCCTGGATTAGCAGAACCGATCGGCAGTGTTACGGGGATGTTATCATATCCATATAAACGTGCAGCCTCTTCGACTAAATCGGCTTCAATCGTAATATCACCACGGCGCGTCGGGACAGTGATCGTGAATGTTTCATTGTCAAGTTCCACGCCGAATTGCAGACGTTTGAAGATTGACTCCACAACTGATACGGTCATGCTTGTTCCAAGGAGTGTGTTGATTTTTTCAAGCGTAATGCTAATGACCGCAGGTTCCATTGACAATTCGTCAACTTCTGCTGCTCCTTGTAAGACTGTTCCGCCTGCATATTGTGCAATCAATTGTGCAGCACGTTCCCCTGCTTCACGAACACGTGCCGGGTCGACGCCTTTTTCAAAGCGGGCACTAGCTTCACTGCGTAATCCATGGTCCTTTGAAGCTTTGCGAACTACTGTACCAGCAAAATATGCACTTTCAATAATGATGTTCGTCGTATCATTTTTGACTTCGGAATCCGCTCCGCCCATCACACCAGCAATCGCAACAGGCTCACTGCCATTCGTGATCACTAAATGGTCAGGTGTCAAAGTGCGTTCCGCTTCATCCAATGTTACGATTTTTTCAGCATCCTTCGCTCTGCGGATGACGATTTCCTTTGAACCAAAGCGGTCATAATCAAAGGCATGGAGCGGTTGGCCGTATTCAAGTAAAATGTAGTTCGTGATATCCACCACATTATTATGAGGTCGGATACCTGCAGACATCAACCTAGTCTGCATCCAAAGCGGTGAGGGTCCGATCTTAACATCCTTGATGATTTTAGCCATGTATATCGGGTTATCTTCTTTCGCTTCCACTTTGACACTGATATAATCAGTTGCTTTTTCAGCTGCCTCTTCTTTCTCGACTACCGGCCATTTCACTTCCCGGCCTAGAATGGCTCCCACTTCGTATGCAACACCAAGCATGCTTAGCGCGTCGGAGCGGTTTGGTGTCAGCCCAAGTTCCAGCACTTCATCACTTAAACCAAGTTCCTCCAATGCATCTTTCCCTACTTCCACATCATTAGGGAAGACGAAGATTCCTGTAGCATAATCCTTGGAAACAAGCTTGGATTCGAAGCCCAATTCTTGAAGCGAGCAAATCATTCCGTGCGATTCTTCTCCGCGAAGTTTCGCTTTCTTGATTTTGAAATTACCTGGAAGGACTGCGCCAACAGTAGCGACTGCGACTTTTTGGCCTTTATCGACATTCGGTGCCCCACAGATGATCTGAACGGGATTTTCGGCCCCGATATCAACTTGGCATTTATTCAATTTATCCGCATTTGGATGTTGTTCACGTTCTAAGACATGCCCGATGACGACCCCTTTTAGCCCTTCACTTTTCTTTTCCACCCCTTCAACCTCAATGCCGCTTTTCGTGATTTTGTCAGCAAGCTCCGTCGCATTGATGCCTGAAAGGTCAACATAATCTTGTAACCATTTATATGACACAAACATGGTAGGTCCTCCTTTTTAAAATAAAAATTTATGCTTCGTGATGGTTGAATTGTTTTAAGAATCGAACATCATTCGTATAGAAATGACGGATATCGTCCACACCGTACTTCAACATGGCAATCCGTTCCACGCCCATTCCAAATGCGAATCCAGAGTATTTCTTGGAATCGAAGCCAGCCATCTCAAGGACGTTCGGATGAACGATCCCAGCGCCAAGCACTTCGATCCAGCCTGTTTTTTTACATACGCTGCAGCCTTTACCGCTGCAGATTTTACAAGAAATATCCACTTCGACGGAAGGCTCAGTAAATGGGAAGAAACTTGGACGAAGACGGATTTCACGGTCTTGCCCGAATACTTTTTTCGCAAATACGTCTAGCGTTCCTTTCAGGTCGCTCATGCTGATGTTCTCATCGATGACCAAGCCTTCAATTTGCTGGAATTGATGGGAGTGTGTCGCATCATCGTTATCCCGGCGATATACTTTTCCTGGGCAAATGATTTTAACAGGGCCTTGACCTTTATGTTTTTCCATCGTTCTGGCTTGAACAGGTGAAGTGTGCGTCCGCATCAGGATTTCATCCGTGATGTAGAAGGAGTCCTGCATATCACGTGCCGGATGGCTTTTTGGCAAGTTAAGTGCCTCGAAGTTGTAGTAGTCGCTCTCGACTTCAGGACCTTCCGCAACCGTATAACCCATCCCGATGAATAAGTCTTCGATTTCTTCCACGATTCGTGTTAATGGGTGAAGATTCCCCTTGTTTACCGGACGTCCTGGAAGTGTGACGTCAATCGTTTCAGTTGCTAGCTTTGCATTGACTGCCGCGGTTTCAAGCGCTTTTTGTTTCTCCTCGATCTTTGTTGCGATCGCTTCACGTACTTCATTGGCTAGTGCCCCGATTTTCGGGCGCTCTTCGGCAGATAATTTACCCATGCCGCGCAATACCTCCGTGATTGGCCCTTTTTTCCCTAAATAAGCAACACGGACTTCATTCAGTTCTTTTAATTCGGAAGCGGCGGCAACTTTTTGCAACGCTTCTTCCTGCAGTTCTAGTAAACGTTCCTGCATCATGTCTTCCTCCTTTATTTTCCTATTGTAAAAATGAACACAAAAAAACCCCGATCCCTAAAGGGACGAGGTTTATGTATCGCGGTACCACCCTTATTAGTGCATAAACAAAAAAACTTCTGCACTCACTTCATTAAAAATAACGGCTCTTCACCGGAGCATTTTTCGGACATTCTGTCTTCCCAATGCCAACTCGAAAGGTGAATTCACTTAAACAGTGCCATAAAAATGCTTTCAGTCAAGGCATTTTCTCCCTGGATATGGTTAACTTTAAGCTACTACTCTTTGTCATCGTTGTTTTCATTATAAAATTCTGTTTTATTATATTATAATTCTTCGGCCGTTTCAAATCGATTTTCGTAAATGGTACATTAAAATCCCGGCAGCGATCCCCACATTCAAAGATTCACTTTTTCCGTAGATGGGAATATAGAGGTTTTTAGTCGTTTTCTCCAGTAATTCCTTCGATACCCCTTGACCTTCATTACCGACCAGCAGGGCAAATCGGGAAGACTTTTCCACTTCTTCAAATGGCGATGCCCCTTCTAATGCCGTGCCATAAACCGGTATGCCGCTTTGCTTAAGCTCATCGATGATTTCGGATAGGTTCCCTTTAATGACAGGCATATGGAAGAGGCTCCCTTGCGTCGAACGGACCACTTTGGGATTATACAAGTCAGCACACCCTTCCCCAAGGATGACCGCATCGATTCCCGCTGCATCCGCTGTCCTGATCATCGTTCCAATATTCCCAGGATCTTGGACGGCATCGATCAACAATAATTTCTCCGGATTGATGGACGCCATGCTCGTTGATTTCTGTTCACAAACCGCAGCAATTCCCTGCGGTGCTTCGGTATCGCAAATCGCCTTCATAATATCATTTTTCACATAAATGAGTTCTGTGCCTTCCACCTTAAAATGGGCAGGCATTTCAGTTTCTTCATTGATGATCACTTCCAAGACGATTTCCTCTTTTAAGGCTTCTTCAACTAGGTGAAAACCCTCGACTAAATATTTACCTGTTTTATCTCGTTCTTTTTTCGTCAAAAGTTTTTTCCATTGCTTAACTTGCGGGTTTTTTACGGATTCGATATATTTCAAGGGTAAACGCTCCTTTAACTTCACACTGATTTTCCTATTATAACGCAATTCACATACATATTGCATGCGAGTTTGTGAAATGCTATTAATGTCAGTCATTATGTGTTAGAGGAGGAATAATTATGAATTTAAACTTACGTAATGCGATCATCCAAAATGTATCTGGAAATACGCAAGAGCAGCTGGAAGACACGATTGTCGATGCCATACAAAATGGCGAGGAAAAAATGCTTCCTGGATTGGGAGTATTATTCGAGGTCATCTGGCAAAATTCATCCGAGCAGGAAAAACAGGAAATGATCACTGCCCTCGAAGCAGGATTAAAAAAATAACAGCCTTCAAAGGCTGTTATTTTTTTAATCTCGCCTCGCCAGCCTTCAGTTCTTCGATGGAGACTTCTTCATCAAGCAGCAAGATGAATTTCTTTGCTTTCACTTCTTCAAGCATCGCTTTTGTCTCAGCAAAAGAGTAGCCGTATTTCGTGAAAAAGCTGCGTAAATCTCCAGATCCTTCATCTGTGAAGTAATGGAAGATTTTCAAAAAAAGAGTGTCCTCCTTATCCTGATTGGCGATGATCAGTATATCCGTATGTTCATTTCCAAGCTGCACATAATTTTTTATATCAGCTGCCACTGTCATTTGGGTGCCAGATATGCCTTTTGCTTTTAAGTCTGAAATTGCAGCAAGTAGTTCCGGATTAGAGTCAAAAACACCATATACGTTTTTTTCCATGTTTCTCCCCCTCCTTATTACTCTACTTAAAATAAAATTCCTTTGTCATTATACCTTGCAGCTTTATCAATAAACAAGCAAATAGTCTATGGAGACGAACAAGGGAACCCTCTGCCTAAAGTTTTTTTTAAAATAACAGCCTGTAGCAAACTCTAAGAAAATCGAGGTTGCTTGCGGTCCTATTAAAAAGGCTGTTTTCACATACTTTGTTGCTATTTACCAGGTAGTGAGTTGTGGTTGATTTCCCCTCCAGATGCTCGCTTTCCGCGGGAGTCTCGCACTTCCGCTCCAATCAACCTTAAAAGTTTCGTTTTAAAAACACCAATCTTTACGAAAAGAGCCATTAAAAAAAGTTCCACTCCCTTTCCGTCGACTGTCTCACAAGCCAAAGCAAACGGCTGCGTGTCTCGGCTAGACAGTGATTTCGGCAGGAGTGTCGCAAATTTCTTCAATCGAAGAAAACAAACAAAAACAGCCTTATGCAGGCTGCTCTTGTTGCGGTATTACAGATTGTCGGTATTGATTCGATTTTTGATGTATTCATCTTGTAAGCCTTCCTCTTGCTGTCCGCTGGCTGTCGGTCCCGCGGTCCGATCCAATGATCCTTGAGCGCCCAGGTTTTTGTCAGCATCGTCTGCAAACGGGTCGCTTGCCAGTGTTCCTTCATGAATCCCTGGTTTTTGCTTCTTGAATTTTTCTGTGGAATTCCCCCAGATTTCCCTTTCTTGAGCTCGCTTCATATCCAGCTCTTCATTTTCATAGATATTGGCGGAATTTCCGTGAAGCTCTTCGCTTCTTCCTGGCTGTGCTTCCATTTCCCTTGTTTGAAAGGCATTCGCGGTTGTTTCCGGAAAAAGGTTCGGGTCCGGATTGTTCACCACCCCTGTTTTAAGCGGATTCTCTGCAGGTGCGTCCGTATCCTCGATGCGATTGGAAGTTATGTTCCCACGTGCTGTTACGGTTTCCGATTCATCTAAAAGAATGAGGAATTTTCCAGCCTCCACTTCATTTATATAAGCGGTTGCTTCTCTATCGGCAAGCCCTAGCTCACCTAGACGGTTCCTTATATCTTCGGAACCCTCGTTCAGGAAAAAGTGTTTCATCTTATCAATGAAGGATTCCTCGTTAGAGTTAGTAACGACTTCGACATCCGGATCATACTTTTCATTAACGAAATCCAAATCTTCTTTCTTATCAGCCATTACCGTTATTTCCCCTTCATGAACCCCCTTTTCCTTGAGGGATTGTATAGCCTGGATCATTTCTCTTTCCGTATTAAAAACACCATATAACGTTTTTCCCATGCATATTCCTCCTCCTTTTTCCGATATTTCTTCTTATGTGTATTTATACCCTGATGGGTGCCAATTAAACAAAAAGGTTTGCCTTCCCTAAGCTCGGACCTTTAATCGGTCTAAAAACCAAAAGGAAACCTGCAGTTTTAAAACTGCAGGCCATTTCCTTCACTCTTAGAAGCGGTCAGTTCTACGTTCAGTTGCCTTTTTCTCATTCACGATCGATTCATCTGTACTATCAAGCTGGATATCTTCCTTTTTAAGAGTATCCTGAACTTGTTCCGTTTCTTGTACAGCATGTTTCTTGATGACAATTTCATCGGTGACAACCGGTTTTTTCGAAACTTCCAGTTTTTCTTCAACAACCGGGATTCGTAATGTTTCCCCATCTTCAATGGTTCCGGTTTCCCGATCCGCTTCACGTCCTGAAACCGATCTATGCTCAACTGTCACTTCTTCGTGTTCAACAGGGACATTGATCGTTTTATGCTGTTCATTGACTTCTTTATTAATGACGACTTCTCCTGTCTGAACTCTTTCTTTGTCAATGTTCAGCTGTTCTTCCCGAAGTGTAAGTGTCCTTTCATCTTCTGGCAATTCACGGCCTTGTCCGTTGACTCCATAAACATCTTCTTTATTTAATGCATCAGTTTTTTCCGTGCCATTATATAATGGGTTGGTGGAGTTAGTATCAAGCCTTGTACCGGCAGTGTCCATTGTTCCAGTCGTGAATTTATCTCTTGCCGTTCCAAGATGGCCTTCACCTTCTTCAACCAGAACCAGGACTTTTCCATTTTCTACATCAAAGACATGTTCAGCCGCATCGCTATTCGAAAGGCCTGCATTCGCCAATCTTGTTGAAAGGTCTGCCGTATCTTCCGGCATGAAGAAACGTGCCACCTTGTCCATAAACGATTCGTCGTTAGGAACATTCGTCATTGTGTGAACATCCGTTTCCCGTTGATGGTTCGTGAAATCCAATGTTTCTTCCTTATCTGCGACGACCGTAATATCGTCCCCTTCAAAACCCTTTGCCTTAAGTGCATTAATTGCTTGGATCACTTCTGCATTTGATTCATATACTCCATATACTGTTTTATTCATTTTACATTCCTCCTTAGGTTTTGTTGTTTCGTTTAGTGGATGCTATATATAAACAATACCCGCCATGTTCCTAAGTAAACGAGGAATCCATATTTCATTTTTGTTATATCATTTACAATTCGTTCTCAGCACAGAACGCATTTTTAATTGAAATCCATGCTTTACAAGGGTTTCCCCCTTTATAAAAATGTAATGTTTAACCAAATCATGCCATTTCGTTTTTTCAAATAATGCTTGTGATCTTTTTTCTTCTATTATAACGCCACAGCATTTATTAGCAGGTCCGCAATATGCACCGCTTTTGTGCATTCCCCCAAGTTTTCCCGCTCGATCCCCAATTGCATTTGCAACAGGCAGCCAGGGTTTGCCGTGACAACAATATCGGCCTGTGTCGATTTCGTGTGCTCCATTTTAGAGTCAAGAATGTTCATGGACATCTCTGATTCAACAATATTATATATCCCAGCTGAGCCGCAGCAGCGATCGGCATCCTTCATTTCCCTGAAATCGATTCCTTCTATTGATTGAAGGAGAATTCGCGGAGCCGAGGAGGTGTTCATCACATTCCGTAAGTGACAGGAATCCTGGAAAGTTACGGATTGTGCTGGCAGTTTCAGGCGAACTTTTTCCTGAAAACGCAAATCAACAAGGATCTGGCTGATATCTTTCAACTTATTTTTAAATGAGATTGCACGGTCATGCCATTCCTGTTCATCTTGGAGCAGATGATCATAATCTATGAGAAAAGCGCCGCAGCCACCGGCATTCGTAATGATATAATCAACTTCCTCCGTTTCAAAGGCTTCAATATTACGCTTGGCCAGTTGCTTTGCACCTGCTTTTTCACCACTGTGACCATGCAGCGCACCGCAACAGGCCTGGGATTTCGGTATCACGATTTCACATCCGGCCAGCTGAAGAAGCTTTAGTGTGGCCTTGTTCGTTTCCAAAAACATCGTATCCATCAAGCAGCCGGAAAAGAAAGCCACCTTTTTGAGCGGCGTTCCGATTGCAGGCAGCTCGGTTGGCCTATTTTTCATTTCTGCTTTTTTCGGGACTTTCGGCAGCACTTTTTCCATGGCTGCCAAATTATCCGGAAGCATGTTGAGGACTCCCGTTTTACGGGCCATGTATTGCAGGCCTGATTTCTGATAGAAGCCAAGCAAACTTGTCATGGTCTGCATTCGCTCCTGGTGCGGGAATAGTCCACTAAAAACGGCCTTGCGGATCGTTTTTACAGGGAAGCTGTGTTTTTTATTCTGATGGATGATATCCCTTGCTTCTTCAAGAAGGTGTCCGTATTTCACACCTGAAGGGCACACAGGTTCACAAGCCCTGCAGCCGAGGCAAAGACTCAACGAACGTTCTACATCCCTATCTGGCTCAATCACGCCATCCGCCACCGCTTTCATAAGTGCAATCCGGCCCCTTGGTGAGTGGGATTCCTTCAGCCCCGATTCTATGTATGTCGGGCAATGGGGTAAGCAAAAACCGCAGCGCATACAATTCAACAATTCATCTTCATTCATTTTTTCCGCGAATTGAATGGCAATGGTTTCCCTTTCCTTAACTGTCGTCATGAAGAAACCACCACCCTTTTCCTGGTTTCCTTGGCAAATACTTTGCCGGGATTCATGATGTTATTGGGATCGAAAGCCTGTTTAATCGCCCTCATGGCATCAATCCCTTCTTTCTTCAGCTTCCATTCAAGATACGGGGCCTTCATCGCTCCTACACCATGTTCACCGGTAATCGTCCCGCCAAGATCGATAGCCGCGGCAAAAATGTCGGCAAAAGCGAGCTCCACCCTCTCCATTTCCTCATGATTACGAGCGTCGGTAATGCATGTCGGATGGAGGTTCCCATCCCCAGCATGACCGAACGTGCAAATGTCCACGTTATGCTTGTCAGCGATCTCATTAATCGCTCTAACCATTTTGGCAATTTCCGAGCGAGGAACGGTGGCATCTTCCAAAATGGTCGTCGGCTTGAGGCGTGCCAATGCGGAAAGTGCTGTCCGTCTTGCCGTTTTCAAGGCGACAGCGTCAGATTCCGTTTCGGCAATTTCCACGGAAACCGCCTTTTCCTCTAGACAGATATCGGCCATCCTTTTCATATCACGTTCTACCACTTCAGGCGGTCCATCCTGTTCAATCAGCAGGACGGCTTCCACATTGGTAGGCAAACCGATTTTCGCGAAGTCCTCAACAACGATCAACGTCGGCCGATCCAGAAATTCCAATGTCACAGGAATGATCTTATTTGAAATGATCTTGGCCACTGACTGGGCTGCAGCATCCAAATCTTGATATAAGGCAAGCATCGTCTTAGTCGTTTCCGGCATTGGAATCAGCTTTAAGGTCGCTTCCGTAACGATGCCCAAGGTCCCTTCCGATCCGACAAAAAGTTTCGTTAAATCATATCCGGCTACATCTTTGGCAAGCTTGCCCCCTGTTCGAATGATGTCCCCATTCGGAAGGACGACTTCAAGCCCGATGACATAATCACGGGTGACTCCATACTTTAAGCCTCGCAGTCCACCAGAATTCTCATTAATGTTACCGCCAATCGTGGAGATTTTCATCGAACTTGGATCCGGCGGATAAAACAATCCCTTCTCTTCAACTGCTGAAATCAAGTCCAAAGTGATGAGCCCAGGCTGTACGGTCGCCGTTAAGTTCTCCTCATCTATTTCAAGTAATGAATTCATTCGATTGAATAAAAGGACAAGCCCTCCCTCTGTCGGGCATGTGCCTCCGCTTAAATTCGTCCCAGACCCGCGCGGAACGATCGGAACATTGTATTCGTTGCAAACTTTGACGATGGCTGCGACTTCAGCTGTGCTGCCCGGTTTGATGACAGCATCCGGCAACGCTTGAAATCCAGGCGTTGCATCATATGAATAGACTAGACATTCCACTTTCGAGTCATCGTAATTCTCCTGACCGACGATGGCAAGAAGTAGCTGCTTAACCTGCTTTGTTAACATGTACATCCTCCTCATATAAACATAGGAAATTCTAGATTATTTATATGATGTAAGTATAAGAAAAAAAACACTCGGCCTTCTATGTATGAACATATAAAGTTTTGAGCTTTTCATAGAATTAATTTGTATGTTTATCCAATACACTTAAAGCTAGATACATCATGACTAAATCGGCTGGCTTCCTAGGGTTCAGCCGGGTCAAATCCTCAATGCGCTTGAGCCTGTAATGGAGGGTATTGATATGGATATGCAGGGCTCTAGCCGTCTCTTTTAAAGATAGATCACATGCAAAATACATGGAAAGGGTTTTAAGCAGCTCCTCATTAGGTAGCAACTCCTGAATCGTCCGGGATAAATATTCCTGTCTAGTTTCAGCGGTAACTTCATCAAGCAGGACCTCAAGTTTCAAGTCCTCGTCAAATATGATACCTGATGAAGAAGACGCGATTTTCAAGGAACGTTCCGCTTTAAAAAACGCTGGCCTGAAAGCGGATCCTGATGCACGCGAACTAACTCCTGCACACACTTTATAACCCGAACTCTCTTCCAGCTTTTTTTGCAGTTTACTTAGTTTCATATATTGCTGGTTTTTTGAACCGATGAAATCGGCCATTGAAAGAATGACGAATCGGTTCCTCCCCCAACGTACTGCGATGTCATTGGGATGCTGCTGTCTTATGAATATCTGAAGCGTTCTCCATACATGAGGTTCAATGATTTCCTCAGTCTTGAATTCACCAAGGGTGATGATCCGGTCCGCATGAACATCGACCCCAAGTAACTTGGCCTTCTGAAGGAAGTGCTCATTGAACGTCTGCAGCTGATGCCATTCAAATACAAAGAATTCCATCAGACGTGATTGGGATTCTGCTTGTTCAATATGATAGCTTTCCTGAATGAACATCTCCGTCATCTTTTTTAATAGTTCCGCATAAGGGGAAACATGTTTGGGGTCACCTGTAATTCCAATGACACAAACTGCTTCCTGATTAAAGAAAATAGGCAGGTTTATCCCTGCCTTCACTCCTTTCCAACTTCGTTCATCCTGTTTATTGATGATCAATTTCTCACGATTGTTGAAAGCGTGGATGGCTCCTTCATGAAAAGATCCAATACGGCTGCCATCGGTGCTGGCGATAATCATGCCAGCATGGTCAATAATGATGATCTCCTCATCAATCAGTTTTCGAACCTCATGCACCAATTTTCCTGCAACAGCTGCCAATTGCATGATATGTCCTCCTTTTGTGAATGGACTTGAAAATATTTCGAGGCTCCCCGATGAAAAGGGAGCCTCATTCTACTTATGGAATCATCCAGGAAAGGACGCCATTTTGCAAGAAGGTAATCACACAAACAAGCAGCAATAAAAATAAGCTATGTTTAAGCGTGAATCTCAATAATTCCGATTCCCTGCCCGCCAATCCCACGGCAGCACAAGCTATCGCTATCGATTGGGGGGAAATCATCTTTCCGGTGACCCCTCCAGAAGAGTTCGCCGCCAGAGCCAGAACCGGTTCCATCCCCACTTTAAGCGCAGTCACTTTCTGCAGACTGCCAAATAAGAGGTTGGCTGATGTATCCGATCCGGTAATGAACACACCTAGCCAGCCGAGAACAGGTGCGAAGAACGGAAATAAATCACCCGATTTTGCCAGGGTCATCCCTAATGTTGTCGACATGCCTGAAGCATTCGTCACATAAGCAAAAGCAACCACGGTAGAAATCATCAAGATTGGTTTGGCCAACTCTTTCATCGCTTCAACAAAGGTGCCATAAAAGTCTTTTGAAGACATGTGTGCGATGAACTTCGTTACGATGGCAGCCAGTAAAATGGCCGTCCCGGCTGCTCCGAGCAGTTCTATTTTATAAAAAGCCGCAATCGGCAATCCATTACTTCCGATTATCTCATTATGCAGACCTGGAACTTCGATTTGGAAGGTTAATAGTTTCCCGATTTCATTGATTCCGCCAAGCAGCACATTGTTGCCTTTATAATGTCCGGATAGTGCCGGCTTTATTGGGTTCATCCCCCATATTGTGATGAAAAGCGTTAACAGAAGGAATGGTGACCAAGCATGGAATATCTGCCATTTCGTGTATTTTGTTTCCGCTTCGGCTGTATATAATGGCTCGACAGCAGCTGCCGTTTCCTCTGATGCAAAGCGAAAGATCGTCTTAGGTTTCCAGAATTTAAGGAAAATCGCCAATGCAAACAGTGACACTAACGCGGATAGGATGTCGGGTAATTCGGGCCCAAGAAAATTCGAACTTAAGTATTGTGTGATGGCAAAGGAAATTCCGGAAACCAAAATTGCCGGCAAAACCTCAAGCGACCTTTTCCACCCAGTCATGATTAAAATGAGATAAAGCGGAATGAAAGCAGAAAGGAATGGCAATTGGCGGCCGACCATTTTGGAAATCTCCATGGCCGCTATGCCAGTAGGGCCTTCCATGGCGATGATCGGTATTCCGACCGCCCCGAACGCTACCGGAGCGGTATTCGCGATCAAACAAATCCCGGCTGCATATAGCGGATTAAAGCCGAGGCCGACTAAAAGTGCGGCTGAAATGGCGACCGGTGCTCCAAATCCCGCAGCACCTTCTAAAAAGGCCCCGAAAGAAAATGCCACCAATAATGCCTGGAGGCGCCGGTCTTCCGTAAGCGAAAGCACAGAAGAACGAATGATATTGAATTGCCCGCTTTTAACAGTCATCTTGTACAAAAATACGGAAGTGATGATTATCCATCCGATTGGGAGCAGCCCATATACGCCTCCTTGTGAAGCGGACATCACTGCTTTTCCTGCAGGCATCCCATATATCAATACAGCCACTGCAAGAGCTACAAGCAACGTCGTTATACCTGCCATGTAACCTTTCATGCGTTTGATGGTAAGCGCCCAGAAAAAGTAAAGAATTGGAATGATTGCAGCAAGAGATGATAAAACTAAATTATCGGTGATCGGCGTAAAGTTTTGTGTCCATGTCATTCATTTCGACTCCTTTTACTATTGATTTTTTTAAAAAATTCAGAAATCAAACGCTAATTGAAACCCCTTACATATTCAAATATTCAAGGTCATCAGATGACTTGATGAGTACTCATATAAATTAAATGATTGAAAATATAAAAGCAAGATTTTTTTTATTTTTTGTTGATTTTTTAACTCTTCTGGAAGTGTCAAAGATCATTTGTGTTATATAATATTAACTAGAGAAACTCATAGAAAATAGAGGTGCTACTACTTGGTATATAAAAAAATAAAGCCGAAAAAAATTTATGAAGAAGTCAGCGATGAACTTTATGAAATGATTCGGTCAGGCAGCCTGAAACCAGGTGAACAATTGGATTCCATTCAGCAGCTTGCGGAAAATTTCCAAGTCGGGCGCCCGGCCATCCGCGAAGCATTAAGTGCATTGAGTTCAATGGGTCTTATTGAAATAAAACAAGGTGAAGGAACATTCGTCAAAACCTTCGACCCCGCCATCATGAACCACCCCTTGTCTGCCGCCCTTTTGATGGATCAAGACAATATCAAGCATTTACTGGAAGTCCGGAAAATCCTTGAGTCCGGTACGGCGGAAGTGGCAGCGAAGAAGAGAACGGAAGAAAACCTTATCGAACTTAAGGACATGCTTTTTAATATGGAAAAGGTCTCGGATGATGAAGAACTTAGTGATAAAGCGGATATCTCCTTCCATGTTGCCGTGGCAAATGCATCACAAAATGAGCTGCTGATTACATTGATGAATCATGTTTCAGAATTAATGACGGAAAAGATGCGTGATATCCGTCGGGCTGCGCTTTATTCCGAAGAGATGACACTCAAGCAGCTTTACCAGCAGCATGTCAGGATATATGATGCAATCGTGGCACAGGATGAGGACGGAGCCCGCAGTGCCATGCTGTTTCATCTTCAAAGCGTCGAGGAATCGCTGGACCGGGTCATCGAAAAAAATCAGCAAAAGAATCATTGACATTCCTTTAAATTTCAAAAATACCCTATACAAAAAAGGATTAAATTGATATATTATTTTGAAAACGATTACTTCATTTAAAAAATCTTGGAAATTGGTATTTTCTCTTAGCCATTTCCTTTTTCCATTTTCTAGTCATCAGATGACCTGTTAACCTATTTTGAAAAAGGAGGAGTTCAGATTGAAAGTTACTCTCTTTGCAACATGTTTAGTGGATTTGTTTCAATCCAATGTCGGCAAAGCGACAGTGGAGCTACTCGAGAGATTAGGCTGTGAGATCGATTTCCCGGAGTCCCAGATATGCTGCGGACAGCCGGCATATAATAGCGGGTATACGAAGGAATCGAAGGAAGCCATGAAAAAGATGATTAAAACGTTCGCGGATGCTGAATACGTCGTAACCCCTTCCGGTTCCTGTGCAGCGATGTTCAAGGAATATCCGGTACTTTTCAAAGGTGATGCCGTATGGGAAAAGAAAGCGGCATCATTAGCGGCTAAAACATATGAATTGTCCCAATTCATCGTGGATGTCTTAAAAGTTACCGACGTCGGGGCTACCCTCAAGGGAAAGGCCACTTATCATACTTCATGCCATATGACACGGCTGCTTAAGGTGAAGGAAGCACCTGCCATTTTATTAAGCCATGTCAGGGGGCTGGAAATGACACCACTTCCGGATGCCCAAAACTGCTGCGGGTTCGGGGGGACCTTTTCGGTTAAGATGGGTGACATTTCCGGACAAATGGTCGAGGAGAAGGTATGCAATATTGAAGAAACCGGTGCCGACTTTTTAATCGGCGGGGATGCAGGATGTTTGATGAATATCGGCGGACGGATCCAAAGGAAGGGGCAACCGGTGAAGGTCCTTCACATTGCGGAAGTCCTGAATAGCATTTAAAGAAAGCGAGGAGGGAAAAACTTATGGCTATGAAAACCAGCTTTGCCAAATTTAAAGACCGGGTGGATGAAGGAATACATAATGACTTTATGCGATTGGCCGTATCCAGTGCCCAAGAACGATTACACGGACGGCGGCTGACTGCCGTTGATGAATTAGGAAGCTGGGAGGATTGGCGTTCTCTTGGGGAAGAAATTCGGCAGCATGTGCTCAGTAACCTTGATTTCTATTTGCACCAGCTTGCCGAAAACGTTTCGAAAAGGGGCGGTCATGTCTTCTTCGCTGAAACCGCTGAACAAGCAAGCGGCTACATTAAGGATGTCATTGTAAAAAATAATGCCAAAAAGGTCGTTAAATCCAAATCGATGGTCACGGAAGAGATCAATTTGAATGCAACTCTTGAGGCGGTTGGCCTCGATGTCGTTGAAACGGACCTTGGAGAATACATTTTACAAGTGGATGATCATGATCCCCCTTCCCATATCGTCGCACCTGCGCTCCATAAAAATAAAGAACAGATCAGGGATGTTTTTAAAGAAAAGCTTGCCTATACGCAAACCGAAAAACCGGAAGAGCTTACCGCCCATGTACGAGGCATTCTGCGGAAAGATTTCTTAAGCGCCGATGTGGGCATTACCGGCTGTAATTTTGCGATTGCGGAAACGGGCTCGATCGGATTGGTGACGAATGAAGGAAATGCCGATTTGGTCACTGCCCTCCCAAAAACGCAAATCACCGTGATGGGAATGGAACGGCTTGTGCCTACATTCGATGAATTCGAAGTCCTTGTCAGTTTATTGACAAGAAGCGCTGTCGGCCAAAGATTGACCAGTTACATCACCGCACTTACCGGTCCGCGTGATGAAGGTGATGTAGACGGACCCGAGGAGTTTCACCTTGTGATCGTGGATAATGGACGCTCCTCCATCTTAGGAACTGAGTTTCAATCCGTTCTTCAATGTATTCGCTGTGCTGCCTGTATAAATGTCTGCCCGGTCTATCGCCAGGTTGGCGGTCATTCATATGGTTCAATTTACCCCGGACCAATCGGCGCTGTGCTTTCACCCTTACTCGGAGGATATGATGATTTCAAGGAACTGCCGTATGCCTCCACTCTTTGTGCAGCCTGTACAGATGCCTGTCCGGTAAAGATCCCTCTCCACGATTTACTGAGGAAACATCGTGAAGTCATCGTTGAAAAGGAAAAAATGGCGCCGTTTTCAGAAAAGATGGCCATGAAGGCCTTTGGGATTGGTGCGGCATCGCCTATGCTTTATAAATTCGGCTCCAAAATGGCCCCATCAGCGATGTCACCTTTTAAAACGGGGGATATCATCTCGAAAGGCCCGGGACCGCTCAAAACTTGGACAGAAAGCCGCGAGTTCCCTGCTCCAGGGAAAGAGAGCTTTCGGGACTGGTTCAAAAATCGGGAAAAAGGAGGGAAACCATCATGAATGGAACCATCCATAATGAAGGGACATTTTTAAACAATATAGCCAAAAACCTGGGAAGGGCTCCTATTACGGAAGGCATCTCCGTTCCGGAATGGAAGCATGCCCCCCAAAAAGAAGTTTTGAAACATGCGACACAAAATGATCTTGTCGCGGAATTGAAGGAGCAATGTAAACGGGTGCATACTCAATTTCACCTTACCGACTCCAAGCAAGTGGTGAATAGCTTAACAAAGGTGATCGAGGGACTTGGAAACGGACCTGTGATCATCCCTAAGGACGATCGATTTACCGAGTATGGGTTAGAGGGCATCTTAAAGGAAAATGATGTCCATATATGGGATCACCAAGCCGGGAATGAGAATATCGAAAAAGCAGAATGTGCTAACATCGGAATCACATTCAGTGAGATGACACTAGCAGAATCAGCGACCGTCGTCTTGTTCAGCGACAAGGATCACGGCCGTTCCATCAGCTTCCTTCCTTCCTGCCATGTTTCCATCATTCCGAAAAGCACCATCGTTCCGCGAATGACCCAGGCTGCTGCGGCCATCCGTTCAAAAGTTACCCGGGGCGAAGTCGTTCCTTCCTGCATCAATTTCATAACAGGGCCGAGCAATTCGGCTGATATTGAAATGGACCTTGTCGTCGGCGTCCATGGACCCATCAAAGCCGTCTATATAATTGTCGAAGACAAGTAAAAATAAGAAAAAGAAAATGGAGAGGACCTATATTAGGCCTCTCCATTTTTAACTTACTATATTACTCGTAAATGATCCGATCAACCGCTTCGCGATCGAGGCGTTTAATCACTTCGACAATGAGCTTGACTGCATTCTCATAATCATCCCTGTGAAGCATTGCTGCGTGTGAATGAATGTAGCGTGTGGCAATTGTGATCGCCAGGGCGGGAACACCATTTGCCGTTAAATGGATGGAGCCGGCATCCGTCCCGCCGCCAGGAATCGATTCATATTGATAAGGAATATTCATTTCATCAGCCGTGTCGGTGACGAAATCTCGTAATCCCTTATGTGCCACCATCGATGAATCATAGATGACGATTTGCGGGCCTTCCCCCATCTTGCTCATCGCTTCTTTTTCGGAAACCCCCGGTGTATCACCAGCAATGCCGACATCGACGGCAAAACCGATATCCGGCTGAATTTTGAATGTGGATGTTTTGGAGCCACGCAGGCCGACCTCTTCTTGCACTGCGCCAATTCCATAAACTACGTTAGGATGGTCGCTGTCTTTCAGCTGTTTAAGCACATCAATGGCGATTGCACAGCCAATTCGATTGTCCCAGGCTTTGGCGAGCAGCATCTTTTCATTATTCATAACCGTGAATTCAAAATATGGCACAACCATATCCCCCGGCTTGACGCCCCATTCCTTAACCTCTTCTTTGCTGGATGCACCAATATCAATGAACATATCTTTAATATCAATCGGCTTCTTCCGCGCTTCCGCTGACAGGATATGTGGCGGCTTGGAACCGATAATGCCCGTTATATCACCTTTACCCGTAACGATCGTCACACGCTGGGCCAGCATTACCTGTGACCACCAGCCTCCTACCGGCTGAAAACGCAAAAATCCCTTATCATCAATTTGGGTGATCATGAAACCGACTTCGTCCATATGCCCGGTAACGACGATTTTCGGTCCGTTTTCATCTCCCGTTTTCTTGGCGATCAAACTTCCCAGCCCATCTGTCGATATTTCATCCGCAAATGGTGTTATGTATTCGGTCATCACTTTTCTTACTTCACTTTCATTTCCTGCAATGCCTTTAGCATCCGTTAAGTCAGCAAGCATCTTTAACGTTTCATCCAATTGAGCCATTCCCTTACCTCCTTATAACTTACATTACAAGAATAATTATACAGACAAACGATTTCATAAACAATCAGTAGCCTTGCTTTTGCCTTTCGTAATTGACTTCATTTTTGCTTACATATGCTTTTTCCACATCCGCTGCCGAAAATCCGAGCAACTCCCCTAAATGTAAATACGCAGTAAAAACCTTTTGGTAAGATGAATCTGTCAACTGTGTGCGAAATTCACTGATGTAGCCGTAAATGGCAGTAAATTGAACCGTCAAATCCTCCTGATGCATCTTTAGGGCAGATGGAACTTCCGGTACAAAACCCCGTTCGATCCCGAGTGACAAAATGAAATGAATGCCATCTACATATTCAGCCAAAATCGTTTCTTTATCAGAGGGTCCTTTAAGACTCCAGAATTTAAAACATCTTGTTTCATTGGCAAGCTCTCCAAGCTCCACTAAAAGAGCAAGTATCTTCCGTTCCACCAAGTCTTCCGCACCCAAATCATGCTTGGATTGTATATGCTCATCCAAAGCCGCCTGCATTTCCATTAATTTACTTATGTTCATTTTCATCACTTCTTTCCTTCGTCTTCCCCTAAATTATATCAAATAAATGAAACTTATTAAAAACCCATACGTAAATGAAAGGGAATCACTCTGTTTAAGGAGGTATCTCCATGGTATTGATCATGCGGTTCATTCTTTTGGCTCTCATCATTTTCTTAATCTATACAGTCATTAAATACCTATTTAATCCGAAAAGAAAATTAGAGCTGGCACATGAACAGAAAAAATTCTTTCTGCTCGACGATACAGCCAATATACGAAAGAATTTTTTATTGACGTACAACGGGGTGATGTTTGAAGGGGAAAAGTATTTAGGGACGACGGAACGCTCCTTCGAGGTCATCTCCATCTTCATTTGGCCTAAAAAAGTGGCAGGACTGAAAGGCTTGAAGCGAAATGATTTCTTGAAAATTGAGGCAGCCATAAAAAAACAATACCCGGATGCCGTTATTGATTGGAAGAGCCCGGTCAAGGAGTTCTTACAAAATTGAAAAAATCACGCATAATGAAGAGCCTTGAGGAAAATGGACTCAAGGCTCTATATTAATCATCTGAACGAAAAAATTCCTTCCAGGGGACGACCGTCTGCTTCTCTCTCAATAAATAGATCAATAAGGTTAAGGATAATAAAATGATGACGATCAGCGTGGGACTGAAATCTGCAATATAGTGGCCAAAAACAGTGTATACGAATGCTACAGGAAGATTGGTCATGAAGGATAGGTAAAAATAATTTTTCAGCCCTTTATTGGATTCCAATAAACAAAGCGACAATAAATAAAAGTGTATGAATGGTATTAGCCTGAGTACTGCAATTTGCCGGCTGTTCAGTTTTCGGTTACCAAACAGCTTATTCTTAAGCCGCAGCAGCCTATCCTTTGTTTTCGGAAATTTGCCTATCACGAAATAAAAGGCCATGCTGGAAAGCGTCAAACCGATTACCGAATAGATGGTTCCAAAAGCTGCCCCGAATAATACTCCTCCAGACATGCAAACCACAATGACGGGAATGAATAAAAATTGCCTTAATAAATGAAAAGTGATAAAAATCAACGGTGCAAACACGCTTCCAGATTGAACGTAGCTCATCACAAGTGTCAGTTTATCATTCATGCTCTCCCTCCAGCTACTCTTTGCTGCTTCTACAAGCATATACACTATACGGGCTACTTATTACAATTGAATGAATACCTTAATCAATAAGCCTATCTGCAGAATCATCAATATAGGCAGACCCCACTTAAAAGCGGCATGCTTCGTCTTATGGCGGAATTGCTTCATCCCCAAAAAGGACCCAGTCCCTCCTCCTATGACAGCCCAAAACCAAAGTGTCTTTTCGCTGATCCGGTACTCCCCATTACGCGCTTTCCTTTTGTCGATTCCCATTAAGGCAAAACCGATGATGTTCGTGATGATCATATAAGCAGCAATGAACCATACTCCTTGCATTCCCTTTCCCTCCTTTAAATATGTAAAAAGCCACCCTCTTGAAAAGAGAGTGGCGGTATCAGTCAGACTTATTTGTCTAATTGTTGTTTAGCAGCAGTTGCTAATTGAGCAAAAGCTTGTTCGTCAGCAACAGCAAGATCAGCAAGCATTTTGCGGTTCACTTCGATACCAGCAAGCTTTAGGCCATGCATTAAACGGCTGTAAGAAAGACCGTTGATGCGTGCTGCAGCGTTGATACGAGTGATCCAAAGTTTGCGGAAATCACGTTTCTTTTGACGACGGTCACGGAAAGCATAGTTTCCTGACTTCATTACTTGTTGGTTAGCTACTTTGAAAAGAATATGTTTCGCGCCATAGTAACCTTTAGCTAATTTTATTACCTTTTTACGACGTTTGCGAGTAACAGTACCGCCTTTTACACGTGGCATGTTATTTCCCTCCTATTTAACTCGATAAATCGAACTTATTTAATGTTGTCTAGCATATGACGAATACGTTTGAAGTCACCTTTGCTTACAAGGCTAGCTTTGCGAAGCTTACGCTTTTGCTTAGTAGATTTGTTAGCAAATAAATGGCTTGTGTAAGCGTTAGAACGCTTAAGTTTGCCGGATCCAGTCTTTTTGAAACGTTTAGCAGATCCGCGGTGAGTTTTCATTTTAGGCATAAGGTATTCCTCCTCATTACAAATTACTTTACAATTACTTTTCGTTTTTCGGTGCTAAGATAATGAACATGCTGCGCCCGTCCATTTTTGGGTGTTGCTCGATTGTAGCCACTTCTTTACATGCTTCAGAAAAACGAACGAGTACACGTTGACCAATTTCCTTATGCGTAATGGCACGTCCTTTGAATCGGATAGAAGCTTTTACTTTATCGCCTTTTTCAAGGAATTTAATACCGTTGCGAAGCTTCGTATTGAAATCATGCTCTTCAATCGTCGGGCTCAAACGAACCTCTTTCAGACTGATGACTTTTTGATTTTTACGTGCTTCCTTGTCTTTCTTTTGCTGCTCGAAGCGGTGTTTTCCGTAGTCCATGATCCGGGCTACCGGAGGCTTTGCATTTGCAGCAACTAAAACTAGATCAAGATTTACACGAGCGGCAATTTCCAATGCTTCGAATTTCGTTTTAATTCCAAGTTGTTCTCCGTTTTGGTCAATAAGACGAACTTCACGGGCTCGGATGCCCTCGTTTACCATCGCGTCTTTACTAATAGTTAGCCACCTCCAAAGATATTGGCGAATACGAATATTTGAATAAATTCGGTCACGCTCACAACTCGCTTACAGGATATAATCATAATAAAAAAGTGTGGATGCATGCTGCACCCACACTTGATAGACTCATTCAGAAAGATCCAAATAATCAAATCATGACCTGTTAACTGCATTGTTTGCGTCAACCAGGTGAGAAGCGGGTGCTTCTTCTTTTCATCAAACACGTATTCAATTCACTTTAGAAATATATCATAAACACTGATGACTTGTCAAATGCTAAATTTTATTCGTTTTTCACAACAAAATTAATATTATCAGACATTCAGTTATTTGACAATACGTTTTTTAAAGTAATTTGGACAAAAAATATTCATCATGATACTTTCCATCAAAAAACAGTGATTCCCGCTTTATTCCTTCCTTTTCGAACCCCATCTTATGATACAAGGAAAGCGCAGGGGCGTTGTTTGCAATCACGGACAATTCCAGGCGCCGTATTTCGTTAGTCCGTGCATGCTCCTCCATTTTCTGAAATAGCTTCGTACCGATACCTTTTCCTCTAACCTGTTCATGGATGCCGATGACGATTTTGGCGGAATGCCTCGTTCGGCCCATTTGATTGCCCAATAAGATTAGGTAACCAGTCAACTCATTTCCGCTAGCGGAAACGAGGACAATGGAAGGGGGATTTTTTTCGATTTGCTCCAATTGCTTTTCCATTTGTTTCGCCGTAGCTTTTCTTTCCCCAGGGTTAAACAGCATATACCCGGAATCTTCTACATGCTTGAACAGAGCAGCCAAGTTACCCGCGTCTTTCCTTGAAGCCCTTCTAATCTCCATTTATCCCCATTCCCCCTTTAGTTACAGTCCATACTGGCCGAAGCCATCACATGTTAAGAGTCTTCTTTCGCCTTTTTCTTTTTCTCAATGGTGTCCCAAGAAAATAGGACTATCCAAAAAAGCAGGACCGGGACGATGGCATATTGTCGATAATCATCCAATAACAATAAGATGATGATGACAAGGAATGTCGGTCCGAATAGATAAGTAAATTTCTTTTTCATGCTGCCCCTCCTTTTCATTGCTGTACATATTTTCACATGATGGTTTCATTTTATCATGCCATGATTAAAAAGAGGGACACAACTATATGTGCCCCTCTTTTTGCTATTAACGGCTCACTTCCGCCTTAATCGCTGAAACGAAATCTTCAAATGCGATCGTTTCGGATTTTTGTTCACCGTATTTACGTACATTCACGCTGCCTTCTTTGGCTTCATTGTCTCCAACGACCAGCATATACGGGATTTTTTGCATTTGCGCTTCACGAATTTTGTAACCGATTTTCTCGTCACGTGTATCCAGGTCGACACGAATGCCTTGCGCTTTAAGTTTTTCCTGTACTTCTTTCGCATAATCCAAGTGCACTTCAGGTGAAACCGGGATCACCTGTGCTTGGATAGGTGCAAGCCAAGTAGGGAATGCCCCCTTGTATTCTTCAATCAAGTAAGCGACAAAACGTTCCATTGTGGAAACGACGCCGCGGTGGATAACAACCGGACGGTGCTGCTTGCCGTCCTCACCGACGTAATTAAGGTCAAAACGTTCAGGAAGCAAGAAATCAAGCTGAACAGTGGAAAGCGTTTCATCTTTCCCTAAGGCAGTACGCACCTGAACATCAAGCTTAGGACCGTAGAATGCCGCTTCACCTTCCGCTTCAAAGTAATCAAGACCAAGCTCATCCATGGCGCCTTTTAACATGCTTTGCGCTTTTTCCCACATGTCATCATCATCGAAGTATTTTTCTGTATCCTGAGGATCGCGATAAGACAGACGGAATGAATAATCCTTGATATCGAAGTCTTTATAAACTTCCAGAACAAGGTTCACAACACGCTTGAACTCTTCTTTGATTTGGTCGGGGCGAACGAAAATGTGCGCATCATTCAATGTCATCCCACGTACACGCTGAAGGCCTGAAAGGGCACCTGACATTTCATAGCGGTGCATCAAGCCTAGCTCGGCAATCCGGATTGGCAGTTCGCGATAGCTGTGGATGCTGTTTTTATAGACCATCATGTGATGCGGACAGTTCATCGGACGCAGGACAAGCTGTTCGTTTTCCATCTCCATGACCGGGAACATGCCGTCCTGGTAATGATCCCAGTGTCCGGATGTTTTATAAAGGTCCACGCTTCCCATTACAGGTGTGTAGACATGGTCATAGCCTAAACGTTCTTCCTTATCCACGATATATCTTTCGATTGTACGGCGAATTGTCGCGCCTTTTGGCAACCACATCGGCAGCCCTTGCCCCACTTTCTGTGAGCTCATGAACAAGTTCAATTCTTTGCCGATTTTACGATGGTCACGTTCCTTGGCTTCTTCAAGGAGACGCAGGTGTTCGGCCAAATCTTCTTTTTTATAGAAAGCCGTACCGTAAATGCGTTGAAGCATTTTGTTTTTGCTATCGCCTCTCCAGTATGCTCCAGCGATGCTCAATAGCTTGAATTCTTTGATTTTCCCAGTTGATGGAACATGAATTCCACGACAAAGGTCAAAGAATTCCCCTTGCTCATACAGTGTTACCTGCTGATCGGCAGGAATCGCATCGATCAATTCCAATTTATATTCGTCGCCGATTTCTTTAAAACGGGAAATCGCTTCATCACGACTCACTTCGATGCGGGAGATTGCCAAGTTTTCGTTGACGATTTTTTTCATTTCTTTTTCAATCAATGGAAGGTCTTCGGGAGTCAATGATTCCTCTAGATCCATATCATAATAAAAGCCGCCTTCAATGACTGGCCCTACGCCGAATTTAGCATTTTTGAACAAACGTTTGATCGCTTGTGCCATCAAGTGCGCTGTACTGTGACGCAATACTTCAAGAGCATCCGCTGCGTCCTGTGTGACGATTTCGATTGTACCATCTTGTTCAATCGGACGTTTTAAATCATATAATTCACCATTGAATTTTCCGGCAATGGATTTTTTCCTTAAACCAGGACTGATGGATGCAGCGATGTCTTCAGTTGTTGTGCCTTTAGCAAACTCCTTGACCGCTCCGTCAGGAAAAGATATTTTCAGTAGTTCTGACATTCAGTTTCACTCCTTCTTATTTGTTCGAACAAATTACAGGTTTTTGATTCCATTACAACACAAAAAAAGCCCGCCCCTGTATAAAACAGGGACGAGCTTAGTAATAAATATCATTAACCCGCGGTTCCACCCTCGTTCCAGCTTGCTTTTCACGGCAAAATGGCACTTGTAACTTGGTAACGGCAGCTTCCCGTCAGCTCATATTCGCAGAATGCCTGCTTTCCGAGCCGAAGTTTAAAGGTGGTAAGTGTTCCATGCGAATAGGAAGCTTACAGCCTGTTGGCTTCCCTCTCTGATAATCGGCGACTAGAATACCCTTGTCCTCATCATAACTTTTAGTTTTTTAATAGTATGTAGGAAATTATAATTTGTTATACGTTGAAAATCAAGGTTAATTTTCTTTTTTCCACGAAAGTTCATTCAACTGCATAGAAAATGATGAAAGTGGCAAGATAGTCGCCCGTTCTTCGAAAATCCTTGAAATGGTCTGGATGAGCCCCTCTTCCTTGTCATCGGTATAGATGCACAAGTTTTCAGGAGCAATCGATAAAAGCGGGGCAAGTATCACCGTATCGAGAAAAAGTGAGCTTTTGGCAAGAAGCCTCCTGTCAATCATACTATTGATTTTTGGACGGTCGAGTTTGCTGAATTTCTGATCATAGAAGTGAAAACCGTCCCGGTTGACAAGGTGAAGCTTTCTTAATTTCGTCTCCTGCCCTTGAAGGCAATCACGGAGCGTAGCAATGAAATTTTGATAGTCCTGTTCCAGCTTATATTCATCAATCGCCTTGACGACATACTTTTCCAAAGTGTGCTGAAACGATTTTAAACGGAAGGTCGTAAAAGAATCGAATGAAAAAGATACCTTTCCAGCCAAGATGCTTTGAAGTCCTTCCTCAATCAATCGTTTCTCCGTACTGAATGCTCCATCTTGATTCCTGGCTCTTTCCGCCTCGATGATGGATGATGCAATTTCAATGATGGCTTCAATTTCTTCCCGTTCCCTATAAAAAAATTTACCGACTATAATTTGCTCCAGAACAGGAAGCGTCTTTTCTTCCAATAAAAAAGAATGGAATGCATCACGAAGCAGAATTAGCCATTCATCACCTGAAGATTCCGTTATATCCACGTGCATGCCTTGTTGCGGAATAAATCGAATATATGCTTGAAATTCTGCCCCCAGTGGATGGACAGAAACGAAATTCAGTAATTTCATTGCCTCTGAATCGTTTTGAAACAAAATTTGCACTACGACATCCCCCCTTCCCCCTTGCTTCTTTTTTCATGTATATGGGGATGGGGACGTGTTTAGAAGTAGGATGGGCCTTGTAAGAAGAAAAAAGTGACCTCCATTAAGAGACCACTTTTCTTCATCTTCTCCGATTCACGCCATCAAGCTTGACCGGCTCAGCTAAATATTGAATTCTTTCCAGTACCCGGGCCGCCTTCACTTCTTCTTTCTCACCGCGCTGTGAAAAGGTCAGGTGGTTCTCCAGGCCATTCATATCAAAATTCGAAGTGAAAAATGTCGGCAGGTTTTCCAGCATCCTAAATTGCAAAATCGGACCAAAAACCTCATCGCGTCCCCAGCTCGTCATGGATTCCGCTCCAATATCATCAAGCATGAGGATAGGTGCCGTTTTCACCATTTCAATTTTTTCATTGACCGTATTATCACCTATCGATCCCTTAAGTTCCCTCAAATAGTCAGGTACATAGACTATAAGGGAGGAAATTTGCCTTTTTGCAAGTTCATTGGCGATAGCACCTAATAAGTACGTTTTCCCAACACCGAATTTCCCATATATATACAAGCCTTTTTGCCTTTTACCCGGCTCATATTCCATAATGAACGACATCGCTTTACTTAGGACAGACAAGCGTTTGTTTTCATTATCCGTTTGGGTAAAATCTTCAATGCTGGCCTTTAAAATATCCTTCGGTACATACAGGCTGCGGATCAGCTTTTCTCGTTTCCGCTTTTCATCCTCTGCCAATTTCCTCGGGCAGACTTCATAATGCAGGTTCAGGGCTTTTCCTTGCACCACCAATTTAGGATAATACCCTTGCATCATATTGATGCAGCCATCCAAGCTCGGACATTTATCACACTTATTGCTCTGTGAAGTGAACTCATAAAGCTTCCCCAAGTTTTTATCAATCATTTCCTTCGTGACCGTCGAGCTGTTGGCATTCATGAATAACCGCACTTGTTCGTTTTCAAAAATCTCCTGTTTCAGCTTTTCATAACGCTGTTGAAATTGATTTGTATTGGCCAATTTATTAAGGGACCTATTAATCTTTTCCATCGTTCATTTCACCTCCCGCTTTCCACAGCTTCCATTTCTCCAGAAGTTCGCGTTTTTGGGCATCCAATTCAGGCTGATCCTCATTCTGCTCCTGCTGTGCTTCTTCTTTTTTCCCAAGCCACTCAGGAACCACTTCTTCCCGTATCGCCTTTTTCCGGCTGCCCTTCGCAGCATTCCTGCTTCCTTGAGCCCAGTCCTGATATTTCCTATGTTCATTTTTGGCCAGTTCCATCGCCTCGACGACTGTTGAGACCTTTAGCCGTGCCCAATGGCCTGCCAGCTTTTCCACATAACCTTTCGTGAACTTCATATCCGTTTTGAGCATGACATATTCAATCAAGACATTGACGACACCCGGATTCAGCTTTTGGTTGATCATCACGCCCTCAACCACTTTCAAATCACCGCTTGACGGCTCTGCACCGCCAGACAATTGCATCAGCCGCTCCCTCGGGGAAATCGTCTCCAAATGACGGATTAACTCTTGTTCCTTTGTTTTCGGTTCTTCTTTTTGTGTCCGTTCACGAATTGGCTGCACCCGATTGACAAGGGAAGGCATATCGGCCTGCCGTTCGATCTGGTACCAGTCCCTTGCCGCCTTTCTAAGCAATTCCTCATCAATCTCATCATCCAATGAAACGGCATCCATTACTAGTTTTTGCATTTCCAGCGGATCAATGCCATATAAAAAAGCGAGTTTGGCAATCGTACTTTTTATTTTAGGAGTAAAAGCCTTTTTCGGCACGATCGAGGATTTCATCCCGGCAAATAAAAGGTCAAAATCGAATAAGTCATCAAACCCCGACGGCTCAACGCCTTCCGCCCGATCGATGTATTGCTGTTCAGGCACCGGTTTCCATTCGTTTTTCGCTTCATCCGTTACATATAAAGAGTCCAAATGGTCTGATGAGAATACTTCCGCAAAAGATTTAGTCACACCTTCATATTGATCGGTTAAGATATGGTCATCACAAAAGAACCTCTTTAACCGGTTGAATTGAGCTTTACCGATTTTTTTGTATAAGTAGATATTCAGCATTCCATCCGTGAAAAACTGCTGGGGTGAAAGCGGCGGGTTTAACTCATAAATGAATTCCTTCGTTTCATTTTTCGATTTCTTATATACATTCAACAGGCCGATTCCTTCAAGTAAAAGGCGTGCTTCGTAAATATCACCTAACTTAAGGCCGATGGTATTCATTAATTGATAATGCGAGGAGGTTTCCGACCATAGCCTGTTTTCCTCCAACTCACTCCATAACGTCATATATAGGCTAATGCAGATAGGTCCAATAAGAGGTTGATATAGTCGGGTAAGTATTTTCCGATCATAATCATGAAGCAGCCCCGCAGATGAGACCAAATATGAATCAGCTGGGAGCAATTCTTGCCAATGCATTGACATCTCCATTCAAACCTTTCAAAAGATGTAGTGAAAAAAGAGCCAAAGTGAATCTTCAGCTCTGCTTTCTTTCTTTATTTATTAAATCTTTCAGTTCATCAATAAAGACATTGATATCTTTAAATTGTCGATAGACGGATGCGAACCTTACATAGGCAACCTCATCGACTTCTGCCAGCTTGTCCATTACCATTTCGCCGACACTGTCGCTTTTCACTTCCGATATGCCCTGGTTGCGTAGTTCTTTTTCTACATAACTGGTAATTTGCTCTAGTTCTTTCAAGGGAACCGGACGTTTTTCGCAAGCCCTGATTAAGCCACGCAGGATTTTATCACGACTGAACTCTTCACGTGTCCCGCCCTTTTTCACTACAATAAGCGGTGTTTCCTCCACCTTTTCAAATGTCGTGAATCGAAAACCACATGCCTCACATTCACGGCGTCGTCGAATCGATTTACTTTCATCGACTGGCCTGGAATCGAGCACTCTTGTTCCGTTATATTGACATGATGGGCATTTCATCATTATCAGCTCCGTATTTTATGTAGGACTCCCCTATCTAAATGTTCCCCAAGGAATTACTTCTCTATCTTAATCTTATATTAAAAGGAACGGACAGTACAAGTAAAAAGTGTAACTTCCGGCAGCAGGCACTTTTTGTTCTGCCGTTGAAGCACCGTTGCCAAGGGCATTGTGCTTCAAGGCAATCCTCTCCAATAAAGTGAATCAGACTGCCGATTCATTGCATTAAAAAAGAGATGCACCCATGGCATCTCTGTGTATACATTTTTTTATAGGGCACTTATATTGGCTTTTTTCATTTGTACAGGACCTAATCCACGTGGTAATTCTATGTTTTCACGTGTTTGCGCATTCAAAGCTTCTGCAATATAATCTGCCGCAATATTCGGATCCAAGTTACCGCATGTATAGACATCAATGCTCGCATAGCCGTGTTCTGGAAAACTGTGAATCGTTAAGTGTGATTCAGAAATGATGACAACCCCGCTGACTCCTTGTGGAGCAAATTTGTGAAAGGCAACTTCTCGTACCTCTGCACCTGATTTCAAAGCAGCGTCAACAAAAATCTTTTCAATTAAATCGATATTGTTCAGTTTTTCAAAGTCACAACCCCAAAGTTCAGAAATGACATGTCTACCCATTGTTTCCATAGTGTAAGCTGTTTCCATATTAAGCTTCCCCCTTACCATGATTTAAAAATAAGTTCTGATAACTACCACGGGGGAAAGTTAGTCCAAAGAGGTCCTAACCCTTTAAGTAGCCATCATGCAAACCGTTTTGAAGAAGTTCACGATTCATAGTATATATGGTTTGAATTTTTTTTGCAACTCCAAATTGAATTTTTGGAAAGATAAACTTTATATGTAATGGGGATATAGCGAAGGTTCCAATGTGGAGCAAATTCCGTCTTTTGTTTATTCAGTGCCATAAAGCAGCCGGGAATTCATGGATCACTGCATGAAAAATAGCCCGCTAAAAAATTTTAGCAGGCTCGGGTTTTTCATTTTATTTTACTGATAATTCGACTTCGGACATTTTTTTCAACTCGGAGCCAACCAATTTTACAAGGTCCACTACACGGTTGGAGTAACCCCACTCATTATCATACCAAGCAAGGACCTTCACTTTCCTGTCACCGATCATCATCGTAGTCAATCCATCGATGATTGCAGAGTGTGGATTCGTTTTGAAATCACTGGAAACTAAAGGTTCCATCGTGAATTCCATGATTCCTTTGAGTTCATTTTCTGAAGCATCGATGAAGGCTTGGTTCACTTCTTCAATCGTGACATCACGGTTCAAATCCACAACAAGATCGACTAAAGATACGTTTGGTGTCGGTACGCGTATCGCCATTCCATGAAGTTTGCCTTTTAATTGCGGCAACACTAGTGAGATGGCTTTTGCAGCTCCTGTAGTCGTAGGAATCATGCTTTCCGCAGCGGCACGGGCACGTCTTAAGTCTTTGTGCGGGTTATCGATATTATTTTGATCATTTGTATAAGAATGTATCGTTGTCATTAAACCGTTGTTTATGCCGAATTTTTCATCAAGCACTTTTGCAACAGGTCCAAGGCAGTTCGTTGTACAAGATGCATTGGATATGACGAAATGCTTGTCAATTTCCAGCACCTCCTGATTCACTCCCATTACAATGGTAACGTCTTCATTTTTACCCGGGGCTGATAATATTACTCTTTTTGCTCCTGCGTCTAAATGAAGAGCCGCTTTAGAACGATCATTGAATTTGCCAGTGGCTTCAATTACAATATCTATGTTCATCTCTTTCCAAGGCAATAGCTTTGGATCGCGGTTATTTATTAGTTTTACTTGGCGGCCATTCACTACTAGTGAATCATCTTCAGCTATAATGATACCGTCGAATTTACCATGTATCGTATCATATTTTAGTAAGTGTGCTAAAGTTTCAGCTGGATAGCTTGCATTTATTGCAACAATGTCCAAACTCTCGTCTAATATGGCTTTTCGGAAAACCATTCTTCCAATTCTCCCAAATCCGTTAATCGCTATTCTTGAATTCATTGTTCGGACCCTCCAGAAATATTAGTGTTATACTTATTACCTTTCACATGTAATTAGTATAACATAATTCAGAGGAAATGTGCTAATAAAAATGCGGATTGTTTTATTTTTTCAACATAAAAAGAAGAAACCGGGCGGTTTCTTCTTTTTATCATGATTATATGACATACCATTCGCTAAGTATGGCCTTAACTTGCCGCTTCGTTTCATTAATGTCACCATTATTATCGATGACAGCATCCGCTAAGGCCTTTTTATCGGCCAAGGGCATTTGCGAATTGATCCTGGCAAGTGCCTCCGCCTCCGAAAGACCATTCCTATTCATTAATCGCTTCAATTGTACTTGCTCATCCACATAGATCAAAAGCGTCTTATCCACCATGAATGTCAGCTTGCTTTCGAATAGGAGCGGAATATCCATGAACACCGTTTCTTCTCCTGATGATAGTGCCGCTTCCGTTTTCAGCCGCATCCAATTCCTGACGGCAGGATGCACGATGCCATTCAACAGCAATCTCTTTTCTTGATCATTAAATATGATCGACCCAAGCTTTACGCGATCTATATTCCCATCCGTCAATAAGATATCTTCTCCAAATGCTTTCACAACTTGGTGATAGGCTTCTTCACCTGGCTCAACGACAGCACGGGAAGCCAGATCTGCATCGACAATCGTGAATCCGAGTTCCTGTAAATAGAGGCTGACGGTGCTTTTCCCACTGGCAATGCCTCCGGTGATTCCGATGATTTGTCCCATAAGCTCCCCCCTTTTAACCTTATCATAACTTGAATAAACCGATGATGATCAATAATACACCTGGGAGAAAGGTCAAATGCTGAACAACTTTATTATTTGAAAGCAATTTTCCGCTTTGAATTCCGCTCCAAATGAAAATCGAACTCATAACAGCGATGCACCCTGCGAGGATGATCGGTGAAATCCCGATCATAGCCGCTCCAACTCCTGCCCCGAACGCATCCAGCGAAAGTGCAAACCCCAGAACAAGCGCTTCAACACCTGTTATCGTACCTGATTTATCAAAATCGGCATTCAATGGTTTTTGTAAAATATTAATGACTACCCCAAGTGATTTAATTTCAAAATTAAAGATGATCTTTTCATGATATCTATCATCTTTCAAATCCTTTTCAGGCTTAAAATACTGGTATACCATCCAGGCACCAAGAAAAATGAGGATGATGCCGCCTGTTTTTTCAGCCGCCCCGATAGATATGAGCTGACTGATGAATTGTCCGATGACCATCGCTATACCTAAACTCAATGCAGAACAAAATGAGATGACCGCTATTGACCTTAAGGGGATTTTCATCTTCCGCATACCGAATGTCAAACCGACGCCAAATCCGTCAATACTAACTGCAAAAGCGAGAAAAATAATTTGTAGCCACATCGGAATATTACTCCTTCCCTACTCGTTGCTACCCTAGTATATGGAAGGAGCCCATCCGATGTGTTTGAATAAACATGACCTATTTTAGCGGCTGGCATGACGGGCAAATATGTGTGCCGCGTCCTGCAACAACCAGTTTTTCAAGTGGCGTGCCGCATGTTTTGCAGTTCTCGCCTTTTCTTCCATAAACATTCAGTTCCAACTGAAACATGCCGATTTGCCCTTGGGAATTAATGTATGAACGAATCGTGCTTCCGCCTTTTTCCACAGCTTCACCTAACGTCGCAATGATTTCAGCATGCAACGTTTCGATTTCCTGCAACGAGAGTGAAGATGCCACTCTCTCCGGATGGATACCGGAACGGAATAACGACTCGTCCACATATATATTCCCAATCCCGACGACAACGGTTTGATCAAGGAGAACGGGCTTGATTTTCCTGTTGGTTCTTGCCAACTTCGCACGAAGACCTTCGACAGTAAAATCTTCGGATAACGGTTCAGGCCCTAAGTGCAGCAGGGGCAACTGTTCAAATTCTTCCCCTTTGGCAAATAGATGCATCGTTCCGAATTTCCGGACATCCCTGTACCGAAGTTCACTGCCATCAGTGAAAGTGAAGATCACATGGGTATGCTTATCATACGGCTCTTCTTTTGGATGAACGCCGTATTTCCCTTCCATTCTTAAATGCGAAACCAGCGAATAATCATCCAAGGTGAAAATGAGGAACTTGCCCCGACGGCCTATTGCAGAAATCGTCTGCCCCCTTAAGGCATCCTGAAACTGTTCGACAGGCTCAGGCGCTTTAATGATCTTTGGCCAGAAAACGGACACTTCCTTGATCTCTTTTCCGAGTACGAGCTGCTCTAACGTTCTTCTGACTGTTTCCACTTCTGGAAGTTCTGGCATTGCAATCACCTATCTTTTATTATTTGGCATCAAACCATGTTGGCCCGAAAGCATAATCCACTTTAAGGGGCACGTTCAATTCAATGGCATTTTCCATTTCCTCCGGAACGATCACTTTAAGGATTTCGAGTTCCTCAGGAGGGGTTTCAAAAATCAATTCATCATGAACCTGTAGAAGCATTCTCGTTTTGAGCCCCTCCTTTTTCAGGCGTTTATTCATGTTGATCATGGCAAGCTTGATGATATCAGCGGCACTGCCTTGAATCGGCGTGTTCATCGCTGTCCGTTCGGCAAAACTCCTGATGTTGAAATTCCTGCTTGTTATCTCAGGTATATATCGCCTTCTTTGCATCAGAGTCGTGCTATATCCTTTTTGACGGGCCTCATGTATGCTTTCTTCCATATATTCCTGAACACCTGGAAAGCTTCGTAAATACTTCTCGATGAACTCTCCAGCTTCTTTTCTCGTGATTCCAAGACTTTGCGATAGTCCGTAATCACTTATACCATAAACGATTCCGAAGTTGACCGCTTTGGCATGGCGCCTCATGTTCGAGGTGACTTGATCTGCCGATACATGGAATACGTCCATGGCTGTCCTTGTATGGATGTCCATCCCGGCCTGGAATGCTTCCACCAATCCGCTGTCATTGGCGATATGCGCCAGGACACGTAATTCGATCTGGGAGTAGTCGGCAGCAAAAATGATCCAATCCTTTTCGGAAGGAATGAAGGCCTGCCTGATTTTCCTTCCTTCTTCCAGTCTGATCGGGATATTCTGGAGATTGGGATCTGTAGAACTTAACCGGCCGGTCTGGGTCAATGCTTGGTTGAACCGGGTGTGAACCTTGTCCGTTTTGCCATTGACCACTTTAAGCAATCCTTCAATGTAAGTAGATTGCAGCTTACCAAGCTGGCGATACAACAGTATTTCCTTAACGATATCATGCTTGCTCTCCAGTTTTTCCAATACATCGGCTGAAGTCGAATAACCTGTTTTGGTTTTCTTCATGACCGGAAGCTCCAACTTTTCAAACAGGATGGCCCCAAGCTGTTTAGGTGAATTGATATTGAATGCCTCTCCAGCCAATTCGAAAATTCGCGCTTCGATATTTCTTAAGCGAATGGCTAATTCCTGTCCCATGTTTTTCAGTCGGCCTATGTCCACCTTGATTCCCTGCCATTCCATATTTGCCAGGATGATCGACAAGGGCAGCTCCAGTTCCGTAAATAGGTGATACTGCTCGAACTCTTGCAGCTTATCTATCATCGGTTCTTTCAGTGAAAAGATCGCCTTCGATTTTCTGGCGATATGCTCCCTCAATTCCGCTTCCTCAGGTATTTTGCGTTTTGCACCTTTTCCATAAAAAACGTCATCTGTTTCAAGCCGGATAGTACCTTGGGTTTTCGTGATTTCTGCGACTTCGTCCACTGACTCTGCCGGATCAAGGATGTAGGATGCCAAAAACACATCAAAATCGATGCCTTTTATTTCGACTCCCCGATGACGCAGTGCCACGACCGTACGCTTCGCATCGAAAACCGTTTTCTTTTTTGTTTCATCCTCTGCCCAGGATTTAAATGCATCGGAACTCAGAGCATCCTCTCCATTGAAGTAAAAATGACCTTGTTCATTACTGATGGCGATCCCTATTATGTCGGCTCGATGATAATTATCTTCTAAAATTTCAACATACAAGGCACTTTCATCTGCAAACATTCCTTCTGTCATTTCAGCAGTGTGTACCTCTATCTTCTCCTGTTCAATCGGTGCGCTTTCCGTTACATCCAATTTATCGAGTAAAGTCGAAAAACCAAGCTCCTTATAGAATGAGATGACCCGATCCTGATCCATGCCCGTGTACTCGGTCTCGTTAACGGAAACTTCAAGCGGCGCTTCCCTCGTTATCGTAGCCAGCTCTTTGCTTAATAAGGCCAGGTCTTTATGTTCTTCAATTTTCTCTTTCAATTTTTGTCCGCTTACCTCATCAATCGACTGCAGAAGGTTTTCAACCGTTTCAAATTGATGCAATAATTTAAGGGCAGTCTTTTCACCAACACCCGGAATACCGGGGATATTGTCGGAGGCATCTCCCATCAGCCCTTTTAAATCAATGATTTGCAAAGGGGATAGACCGTATTTTTCATGTATATGCTTTGGAGTGTATTCCTCAATTTCAGTAATCCCCTTTTTCGTGATGGAAACTGTCGTACTAGGGGAGGATAATTGCGTTAAGTCCTTATCACCGGAAATGACCTTCACTTCAAAACCATCTTTTTCCGCTTGTAAAGACAGCGTACCGATAATATCATCGGCTTCGTAGTTCTCCAGTTCATACCTTTTTATTTGAAAACAATCAAGCAGCTCCCGAATGAAAGGGAATTGCTCGGATAATTCTGGCGGCGTTTTTTGGCGCCCCCCCTTATATTCTTTAAATGATGCATGCCTGAATGTCGTTTTACCCGCATCGAATGCCACAAGTATGTGCGTTGGCTTTTCTTCTTCAAGAATGCGGTTGAGCATCATGGTGAATCCGTACACGGAATTCGTATGGACCCCCTTATCATTATTCAAGAGCGGAAGCGCAAAAAACGCACGGTATGCAATGCTGTTTCCATCTATGAGCACTAGCTTTTTATCCAAATCCGTCTTCCTCCAGTCATACAGGTTTATGTAGTTATAGCTCCTATATAAAAACGCAAAAAGCCGTTCATTTTCCTTCTCTATTCTACCATGAGTAGAAGCGGAAAGAAAAATGACGGCATCAAGGTTATTTTGTATTTCCCATCAACAAGCTGGCATAAGGGGAATCAGAAGGCAGAACGATGACCGTTTGATCTCCAATCGTTTTCTTGTAGGATTCAAGAGTCCGGTATAGTTTATAGAATTCGGGGTCTTTGGAAAACGATTTATTATAGATTTTCGCTGCTTCCCCTTCCCCTTCTGCCCTGATCACTTCTGCATCAGCCTCCGCAGTAGAAAGCAGTTCCTTCACTTTCCGATCGGTATCCGCAATGATACGGTTTTTCTTCGCATCACCTTTGGACAGGTATTCTTGCGCTTTCGATTCCCGCTCGGAAATCATCCTCTTGAAGACGGATGCTTCGTTTTCGGAAGGCAGGTCAGTCCGCTTGATCCGGACATCCGTCAAGCTGATTCCATAACTGTCCTTTTGCAGCAAATCGTTGACTTTTTCGGTTATGCGGTCGTTTAAACTTCCCCTGGATGACTTCTCATCGTTGATGATTTCATCATAATTCAGCTGGCCCAGCTCTGAACGAACTGCCGAATAGATGAACTCTTCCATTTTCGTTTCGGCATTCTCAAGTGTCCTTGCATTTGTAATCAATTTCTTCGGATCTTCTATTCTCCAAACTGCATAGTTATCGATCAGCATCCTTTTTTTATCTTTCGTATTGATTTCCGCTTCGGAAACATCGGAAGTCATCTGATACTTCGGTAAGGTCATGATACTCTGAATGAATGGCACCTTCGCCTTCAATCCCGGAGTCTTATCGATCCTTACCACCTCACCGAATTGGCGGACGACCTTGTATTCGCCCTCTTTGACGATATAGACATTGGTGAAGATGATTAGCAGCAGCGCGATGAAAATAATCAGGAAAATGCCGATTCTCACATAGCCCCTCCAATGAAAATCCCCTTTTTTCAACTCAGAGAAATCTATTATTTTTCCACTCATTGTTTAGTGCCCCCTTCCCCTGTCGCTTTTTCTTCCGATGCATTCCCTTTTTTCGTTTCTTCACCAGGTATGGCGGCTTCATCAGTGGCAGGAGTTTTTTTCGTTTCCTCCTTTTCAAGCGAGCGAAGCGGCAAGTACTTCATTGTGTTTCCATCATCATTCATAATATAAATCTCAGCATTCGGCAATACTTCCTCAAGGGTCTCAATAATTAGACGGTCCTTCGTAATCCCCTTATTGCCTTTATACTCACTGAGTAATTTTTCAAAGACCGCTACATCCCCGCGGGCAGCTTCCGTACGGGCAGCTTTATCCCCATTGGCCTGTGAAATGATGGCATCTTTTTCCCCTTCCGCTTCATTCATCCGCTTATTTTCATATTTATCCGCTTCGTTAATTTTCGTATTCGCCGTTTCACGGGCATCCGTTACATTGGTAAATGCTTTCCGCACTTCTTCATTCGGTAACTCCACGTCCTGGAGTTTAACCGCAGATATGGAAATCCCAACATCATACTTCTCCATTAGCTGTGACAATAAATCGCGTACATCCGCTTCGATTTGCGCTTTACCAGATGTAAGGGCATCATCGATTTTCGTGCTGCCGATTATGCTCCGTAATGCAGCTGAAGTCGTATCGTATAATATTTTTTCTGGATCTTCTGCATTGTATAGATAGTTTGGAGGGTCGGTGATTTTCCACTGAACGACTAGGTCGGCCAGCACAATATTTTCATCACCCGTAATCATTTTGGTCTCACTCGGGTAATCCTTCACCTCTCCATCCTCTTCCTTATATCCAAATTTAAGACTGAATGTTTCTTTGGATAATTTCTCGACCGATTGAATCGGCCAAGGCAGTTTAAAGTGAAGTCCTGGTTCCGTTATCGTCTCCTCCACTTTACCAAACGTCATTATGACAGCTTGATCGGATTCATCAACCGTGTACCAGGTCGATATCGCCACTACACCCAAAATTAAAATAAGAAAGACAAGTCCTGTAATTGTATATATCCTTTTTAAGCTAACGATATGTATCACCCCTTCTTTGCAGTTATATCTTATTTACGCAAGAAAGGGCCTAAAGTTTCATAAAAATCAAATATTTTCCCAGAAAAATAGGATAGAGGAATGGTTCCAGGTGATTATAGCCAAAATTAAAAGACAGAGACCATGTCTCTGCCTACAGTTTATTAAGGGGTTTAGTACGAGTTGAATGTTGATCAACTTAGACGCTATTCCTACAGGAGTTTTCTACCTGTTCCAATCATCTTGTTTTAAAATTTTGGTTGAACTTCTAAATAATCAAACAGAGACTATGTCTCTGTCAATGTTTAACTCCTTGGATGAGGGGTTGTACAACCATTGTACCCCTGCATTATGAAGTCCGTTTTAAGGAATTGTAAAGGACATGTAAATAAAATGCCCGCTACATTTCCCCTTTTAAGCTTTTATTTAAAGTGACTGTAAAAGTCGTCCCTGTTCCAGGTGTGCTTTCCACGTTGATTTTACCTTTATGGACTTCTATTATATGCTTGACGATTGCCAGTCCAATGCCCGTTCCTCCTGAATCGCGGCTCCTCGCCTTATCGATCCGGTAGAACCGTTCAAAGATCCTTGGCAGTTCTTTTTCTTCGATGCCGATCCCGTTGTCTTGAACTGTAATATCGACGGTCTGTTCATTTTCAATGATGTCAACGGTGACCCTGCCGCCATTTGGTGTATAGGTCAATGCGTTCGTAATCAAATTGATGAAAACCTGTTTGATCCTGTCAGATTCCCCTTCAATGAAAACTGGTTCCGGGGATGTTTTAATTTCAAGGGATACTTCTTTTTCCCTCAGCTTGCCTATAAGCATCTCTTGTATTTCGCCAAGCACTTTCGTAATATCCACGACCCCTGCGTTTAAAACGAATTCCTGCTGCTCCATTTTGGATAAATTCAGCAGCTCCTGAATGAGTTCTTGCAGCCGGTCACTTTCTTTCAAGATAATCGATAAAAAGTGCTTTAAGGTCTTTTCATCTTTTAAGGCTCCATCTAACAATGTTTCAGAGAAGCCTTTAATTGAAGTGATCGGAGTCCTCAATTCATGGGACACATTGGCCACGAAATCCTTCCGCATCTGCTCGAGCCTTTTCAATTCGGTGATATCATGGAAAATGAGGAGGATCCCCTTCCATTCGTCATGATTCCCGATTATTGGAGCGCCGTAAATCTCAAAATGCTTTCGTTCTATTGCAAGCGGTATCTTCACCTGCCGTTTTATCGTTTTTTCCGTTCGAAAGATTTCTTCGATGATGGCTATCACTTCCTGGTCTTTAATGACCGAATAATATTCCTGAAACAAAAACGTGGCGGCGTTCACACGGAAGCTTTTCTTGAATTCCCGGTTGATCAAGGTCGTATACCCTTTACTGTCTATCAGCAAGACCCCGCTACCGATATTCTCAACAAGAGTTTCCAAACGATCCTGATTCATTTCCCTCGCTATCTCTGTTTCCTGAAGATTCCTCGCCAATATGTTCAAGGAAGTTGTCAGCATTCCCGTTTCATCGGAATGCCTCCCGAATGTCCGGGTTCCGTAATTCCCTTTTGCCAGTTCAATGGCTGCCATCGTCGCCTCTTCGATCGGACGGGTATAATATGAAGTGATTTTACTCGCAAGCATCAGGATGATGATCAAGGCAACCCCTAAACAAATGATCAATATTTGCCACATTTGTTTATTCACTTGATGGATGGCCTCTATTTCATTGCTATGGACGACAAAGCCTTCGATCTCGCCGTCCTTTTCAACCGTCTTCCAATAATAATGGAGGTCCGATTCGCCTTCGACCACTTCATACCCTTCCCCATTCTTAAGCCCTTTTTCCAAAGTTATTTTGCGAAGGACATTGGCATGGCTTTTAAGTATTTCATTGGATGATGTCGAATCGTATAATATTTCCCCACTCGCGGAAAGAATGGTTAAATTAGAATCTAAAAGGGGTGTCAGTTTTGCCGTCTTCCCTTTTTCCAAAAAGGACTCGATCCCGCCATGCTCCTTAATATATGTAGAAATGAAAAATGTTTCGTTCTGTATACGCTCATTGAACGTTTTAATATAATAACTTTTGAACAAGTGCCCTAATAAAAAGCCCACGGCCATCAGGACGACCATCACCAATGTGATGAGGGTATATAAGAGCTTTTTACGATAGGTCGTCATTCTTTTTTAGGCTCCTCAAGCTTATACCCCAAGCCCCTTATCGTTTTAATATAGAGTGGTTTTTTTGTATCTTTCTCTATTTTTTCACGAAGATGGCTTATATGGACATCGACGATCCGTGAATCTCCCGCGAAATCATAATTCCATACCGCACTGAGAAGTTGATCCCTGGTCAGCACTCTTCCTTTATTCTTCGCCAAATATAAAAGTAATTCAAATTCCTTTGGAGTCAATTCTAATTGCTGTTCATCAAAGAATGCTTCGTATCGTTCCGGGAACACTTTCAATTCCCCCAATTTCAGGAGACCCTCTTCTTGATCCTGATTTGACTCACTTCCGTTCGATTGCAACTGGGATCTTCTTAAAATGGCTTTAATCCGGGCCACTACCTCCCTGGGACTAAATGGCTTGGTCAAGTAATCATCCGCCCCCAGTTCCAGTCCCAGCACCTTGTCAAATTCATCGTCCTTAGCTGTCAGCATCAAGATCGGTATATTGATTTTTTGCTGGCGAAGCTGCTTACATACTTCAAGCCCGTCCATTTTAGGCAGCATCAAATCCAATACCACTAAATCGGGTCGTATATCCACGGCAGCCTCCAGCCCTTGTTCTCCATCCAAAGCTGTGATCACCGTATAACCTGATTGTTCTAAATTGTACTGAAGTAAGGTAACTATTGATTGCTCATCATCCACTACGAGAATTTTCTTTGACATTAGATCCTCCTGAATTATGTATTACCCAAAAGACCAATTTATTGGTCTACTCATCCAATTCCATTATAAAGAATATTATATGAAATTTACACATAAAAAAAACGGAAATAAAGTTATTCCTATCTTCAGCAGGCAGATTATCCGTTCCAGGGTTCTTTTGAACGGATTAAAAAACTGCCCGGAGTCGGAATAAGGCGCCTTGGCCTTTTCTTCCAATATCCGGGCAGTCCGATTATGATCTTTTATTGAAGGACTTGCATGACTGCTTTAACTGATTCAACAGATTTTGAAAGTGCCGCTTTTTCGCCTTCAGTCAAATCAAGTTCGATGATTTGTTCAATACCGTTTGCACCAAGCACAGTCGGCACTCCAAGGTAGATACCTTCAAATCCGTATTCACCTTCGAGATAAGCGATTGACGGAAGAACGCGACGTTGATCTTTAAGGATCGCTTCAGCCATTTCCACCAGGGATGCAGCCGGTGCATAATAGGCGCTTCCGTTTCCTAGAAGGTTTACGATTTCCCCGCCGCCTGTGCGGGTACGAGCCACTATTGCTTCTAAACGATCTTGAGGGATCAATTTTTCCAAAGGAATTCCGCCTGCATAAGAGTAACGCACTAGAGGAACCATATCGTCTCCGTGTCCGCCAAGTACGAATCCAGTTACATCTTTAACGGATAAGTTTAATTCTTGAGCCACGAAAGTGCGGAAACGAGCTGTATCAAGAACACCTGATTGTCCGATAACGCGTTCTTTAGGGAAACCGGATTCTTTGTATACAGTATAAGTCATTGCATCTACAGGGTTAGTCAAAACGATGATTGTTGAATTAGGGGAATATTTAACGACTTCTTTAGTTACTGATTTCATAACTTTTTGGTTAGTTTGAACTAAGTCGTCACGGCTCATGCCGGGCTTACGGGCAATACCGGCAGTGATGATCACCACGTCGGAATCAGCTGTTTCTGCATAGTCGGATGTACCGATGATGTTAGCATCGAAACCTAGAACAGGTCCTGCTTCCGCCATATCAAGGGCTTTACCTTTTGTAGGGTTTTCAGCTTGCGGAATATCAACTAAAACGATATCACCAAGCTCTTTTTGAGCTGCCAGGAATGCTGCTGTAGCGCCAGTGAATCCAGCACCTACAACTGTGATTTTTTTACGTTTAGACATGTTATTTCCTCCTTAAAATATATAAATACTTTTGGAATACTTTTAACATCCTCTGAAAATATATATAAGCCTCCTGGAAAAGCAGCCCGTTCAGGCACTTTTCCAGAAAGCATATAATGAATTATTTAAGGTTTTTGATAAGCTCGTCAGCGAACTCAGAACATTTAACTTCCGTTGCACCATCCATTAGGCGGGCAAAGTCGTATGTAACAACTTTAGAAGCGATTGTTTGTTCCACTGATTTAGTGATGCTGTTTGCAGCTTCGTTCCAACCAAGGTGCTCAAGTAAAAGAACGCCTGAAAGAAGAACTGAAGATGGGTTAACTTTATCAAGACCAGCATATTTAGGAGCCGTTCCGTGAGTTGCTTCGAAGATGGCATGTCCAGTTTCGTAGTTGATGTTTGCTCCTGGAGCGATACCGATTCCGCCAACTTGTGCAGCTAATGCATCAGAAATGTAATCTCCGTTCAAGTTCATTGTTGCAACAACATCAAACTCTTTAGGACGAGTCAGGATTTGTTGTAAGAAGATATCGGCAATGGAATCTTTAACGATGATTTTGCCTTCAGCTTCAGCAGCAGATTGTGCTTTGTTAGCAGCTTCAGTGCCTTCAGCATCTTTAATTTTGTCATATTGGTTCCATGTGAACACTTTATCGGCGAATTCTTGTTCAGCAACTTCATAACCCCAAGTTTTGAATGCACCTTCTGTGAATTTCATGATGTTACCTTTATGAACAAGCGTTAATGATTTACGGCCTTCTTTGATCGCATAGTTAAGTGCAGCGCGAACAAGACGTTTTGTACCTTCTTCGGAAATCGGTTTAATTCCGATACCTGAAGTTTCAGGGAAACGAATTTTTTGAACACCGAATTCATTTTGAAGGAATTCGATTAATTTCTTAGCTTCGTCAGAACCTTTTGCATATTCGATACCAGCATAGATGTCTTCAGTGTTTTCACGGAAGATGACCATGTCAGTGTCTTCTGGACGTTTAACTGGTGAAGGTACACCATCAAAGTAACGTACTGGACGAAGACATACGAATAAGTCCAATACTTGACGCAATGCAACGTTCAATGAGCGGATACCGCCACCGATTGGAGTTGTAAGAGGTCCTTTAATAGCGATTAGATATTCGTTAATGACATCAAGAGTTTCTTGTGGAAGCCATTCGCCCGTTTGGTCAAATGCTTTTTGTCCAGCTAAAACTTCTTTCCATTCGATTTTCTTTTCGCCATTGTAAGCTTTTTCAACTGCTGCGTCTAAAACGCGGGATGCTGCAGCCCAGATATCAGGACCGATTCCGTCTCCCTCAATATAAGGAACGATTGGGTTGTTTGGTACGTTAAGAACACCGTTAGTAACTGTGATTTTTTGGCTTTGTGTCATGTCTCTTACCTCCGATTCAAATTCAAAGGTTAGATGGCCTGCCATTAAATAAAGCAGAACCACTAACCTTTTTTACTCACATCTATTAATTTACTACAAATTCGATGAAATAAAAAATGATTTTCGAAAAAACTTTTAATTAGCGGTTTTCAATCGGTACATATTTTTGCATACCTGGTCCAACATACTCTGCACGCGGACGGATAAGGCGGTTGTTTGAATATTGCTCAAGGATATGAGCGATCCAGCCTGAAGCACGGCTTACAGCAAAGATTGGTGTGAATAGGTCATGCTCGATGCCTAAACTGTGGTATACGGAAGCAGAATAGAAATCCACGTTCGGCGGAAGATTCTTTTGACCGGTTACGATTTCATGAATTTTGATGGACATATCATAATATTGCGGTTGTCCAGTAAGTTCAGTCAGTTTTTGTGACATTTCTTTAAGGTGTTTAGCACGAGGATCACCTTTACGGTATACACGGTGGCCAAAGCCCATGATTTTTTCTTTATTGGCTAATTTTTCGTTGATATATGGCTCAACGTTATCAACTGAACCAATTTCCGTTAGCATTTTCATGACTTGTTCGTTAGCCCCGCCGTGAAGTGGGCCTTTTAAAGCGCCGATGGCAGCAGTTACACCAGAATAGATATCAGCTAATGTAGCCACACAAACGCGTGCAGTGAATGTAGAAGCGTTTAATTCATGGTCAGCATGAAGAACCAATGCTTTGTTGAATGCTTCTTCTTCGATTGCCGTTGGTTCATTACCGCTTAACATATATAAGAAGTTAGCAGCAAAGCTTAAATCTGTACGTGGAGCAACAGCTTCTTTCCCTTGACGGACGCGAGCGAAAGTTGTTACCAATGTAGGGATTTTTGCTTGGATGCGGATTGCTTTACGATAGTTAGCTTCGTCACTCATTACATCTGCTTCTTCATCATAAAGACCAAGAAGGGATACTGCGGTGCGAAGAGCTCCCATTGGATGTACTTTATCAATTGGGTATGTTTTGAAGTGATTAACCACTTCAGCTGGAATTTCAGCATTTTCAGCAAGTTGTTTAGTTAATTCTTCTAGTTGGCTTTTGTTCGGAAGAGCTCCGTGCCATAAAAGATAGATTACTTCCTCGAATGTTGCGTTCGAAGCCAAATCATCGATGTCATAACCTACATACGTTAATGTGTCATCGATAATGGAGCTTACTGATGAAGTTGTTGCTACCACACCTTCAAGACCTTTTGTTGCTGTCATACTAAATCTCTCCTTTTCCTAGATATTCCCCTATGCCCTTGCTATTAGCGTATAAATGTAGCGCTTCCAAGAAATTAGCTATTGTAAACAACCATCTATTTTTTAGCAGAAGACATACATCTTGTATTGGAAGCGTTCACAGAATATGACCCCAACAATAGTAAAATGTACGATAATCTTTAATAAGAAATTCTAAAAATAATGCTTGTAGCTATTCCTAGTGAGCGCTTGCTCAATAACTACATCTTTTTTTAAGATTCCTCAAAAATATCAATGATATTCTGAATCCCAATTTTAATAAATCAGAGCAGTTACATGATTATTATAAACAATAAACACTTTTTTGGGAATGAAAAGCACTTAAAATGTGAAAAAATTATTATTTTATTAGAAAAATTAGCTCCATATTCTCTTGCTTTATTCATGCGTTTAAAATCGTTTTTTTCAAAAAAAATGTCCCAAAGCAGAATAAACGAAACATTAAATAGAAAATTTGCATTTCCAGTACTGACGGGCTTTTCTCCCCTTAGCCTCTCGCTTCATTTAAAAAAATTGAAGATCTGCATGCATAAATAAGCAATTCCTGCCCCGATTAACGGGCCGACAGCCACACCTTTGAATAAGGCGACCGCAAGAATCGTCCCAAATACAAGAGCGGTGGTAATGTGCGGATCATGCGACAGCAGTGTAATCCCATTTTTTGCTATGAGTGCAACGGCTATTCCGGATGCAAGTGCAATCCAGGCATAAGGGGATTTTATCGCGTCTCCTAGTTCCTTGAAACCAATCGCCCCGTTTGCTATGGGAATGAGAACGGAGATCGTGATGATCGTGACACCCAGGTTGATTCCTTTCGCTTCCAGGTATGGAAACACTTTAGCGTCAAGGCCAATCAGTTTCATGCTTAAAAGAAAACCCGCAGCCATGATCAGTGAGGTATTTTTCCCAAACCAACCGATTGCAGCAAGCAGAATTAAAAATACGACAGGACCGTTGATCATTATCCCTTCACCTTCTTCCTTCTGTTTTTTGTTATTTTAACATAACAAACTCCCTTGTTCATGGGAGAAAAATGATTTAAGGAACGATGCACCTGGAGAAAAAATTCAAAACGAAAGATGAAAGAATCTTTCCTTTCTTTTCCATCATCGTTACAATTATAATACAAACTTAATGGTTGAAGGAGGATATGACTTGAATCCGGTATATATGTATCGTTTCATTCGTTCTTTACTGGTCGTCGGAGGGATAATATTAGGTGGAATTGCCTTGTTTTATTTATCTAAATATACATATCCATTCATCATTGCCATGATCATCGCTTTCTTGATGAATCCCCTGGTCATTTTTTTCGAAAGGAAAGGGCGGCTGCCACGGGGGTTGGCTGTATTCGTTTCCCTTTTACTCATTTTCCTTTTATTTGCGGGTCTTATCACCTTACTGGTCACCGAGATCATTTCAGGGACCAATTACCTTGCCGGAGTCATCCCGAAACACATTGAAACCATCGTGGATTATATAGAAACATACATCGCTACCACCGTCATCCCTTTATATAATCAAATAGCTGCCATGTTCAATAATTTGGATACCGAACAGCAAGACACAATCCTCAAGAATATCCAAAATATCGGTGAATCCATCACGACGGGAGTAAGCGGCTTCATTCAAGCCTTCTTGAAGAACATCCCCACAATCATCGGATGGTTTCCAACTACAGCAACGGCACTCCTTTTTACTTTGCTTGGCACATTCTTCATCAGCAAAGATTGGGATACCTTCGGCCGCATGACCGGAAAAGTGTTGCCTGATAAGATTTTTGCGGGAGCAAAGCGGTTATTCAGGGATTTAAAACGGGCTTTATTCGGGTTCATCCGGGCACAATTCACTCTTGTTTCATTGACGACTGTCACGATTTTAATCGGATTTCTCATTTTAGGGGTGAATTATTCAATTACCATTGCCCTGATATGCGGACTGGTCGATATCATTCCCTATTTGGGGACAGGTACGATTTTCATTCCTTGGATCATCTTTGAATTCATTGCCGGGAATACAAGTCTCGCAATCGGTTTGTCCGTCCTTTACATAATCGTCGTTGTCCAGCGTCAGCTAATAGAGCCAAAAGTACTTTCATCCAGTATTGGTTTGGATCCGCTTGCCACTCTCATCGCCTTGTTCATCGGATTCAAATTGATCGGTTTCCTAGGTTTGATTGCAGGACCTGTCGTACTTGTCATATTCAATACACTTCAGCGTGCCCATGTCTTCAAGGCCATATGGACCTTCATCATCGGGGATACAAAGAAAACCACTTAAGGGAATCCAGACATCTATTAGCATTCACTCTTTTCCACTTAAAAATCCGCCTCGGGTACAAGGCGGATTTTTGGTTTTAAACTAGAATTATTTCGACGTCTCGAATTGTTCTGTTTCAGTAGAACCTGCAAGTGCTGTTGTGGATGATGTTCCACCAGAAACGACTTGTGCCACTTCATCAAAGTAACCCGTTCCCACTTCACGCTGATGACGTGTTGCTGTATAGCCATCCGGCTCACTAGCGAATTCCGCTTGTTGAAGCTCAGAGTATGCAGCCATGCCGCGTTCTTTATAACCAAGAGCAAGGTTGAACATGCTATGATTCAATGAATGGAAGCCTGCAAGTGTAACGAATTGGAATTTATAACCCAATTTACCCAATTCCACTTGATAATTGGCAATCTCTTCATCACTTAATTTCGCTTTCCAGTTAAATGATGGGGAACAATTGTAAGCAAGCAATTTTCCCGGGAACTCTGCATGGATGGCCTCTGCAAAGCGGCGAGCATCCGCTAGATTAGGTTCAGAAGTCTCACACCAGATAAGGTCGGCATATGGCGCATAAGCAAGGCCTCTTGCAATTGCTTGGTCAAGACCTGCATTCGTGCGGTAGAATCCTTCTGGAGTCCTTTCACCAGTGATGAATGGTGCATCGACCGGATCAATATCATCCGTGATCAAATCTGCAGCATCAGCATCCGTACGGGCAATCAAGATGGTCGGTGTACCCATTACATCTGCTGCCAATCGGGCGGAAACTAAATTACGTACTGCCGTTTGAGTAGGAAGAAGGACTTTACCGCCTAGGTGACCGCATTTTTTCTCGGAAGAAAGCTGGTCTTCGAAGTGAACGCCAGCCGCTCCAGCTTCGATCATGCCTTTCATTAATTCAAAGACGTTAAGGGAACCGCCAAAACCTGCTTCAGCATCCGCCACGATTGGAGCGAACCAATCGATATCATTTTTCCCTTCAGCAAAGCTGATTTGGTCTGCACGCTGAAGTGTCTGATTAATGCGTTTAACGACTTGCGGCACGGAGTTGGCTGGATATAAACTTTGGTCAGGGTACATTTGCCCTGCGATGTTAGCATCTGCCGCCACTTGCCAGCCGCTTAAGTAGATTGCTTTTAAACCAGCTTTCACCTGCTGCATGGCTTGGTTACCGGTCAATGCTCCTAATGCATTGATGAAATCCTCTGTTTTTAATAGATTCCATAGTTTTTCGGAACCGCGGCGTGCCAATGTTTGTTCAATATCGATGGAACCTCTTAGTTTAATGACTTCCTCGGCCGTATAAGGACGTTTAATACCAGTCCACCGTGAGTCATTTTCCCAGCTTTGTTGTAATTTTTGCGCTCTCTCATTCATCATCATTATTTCCTCCTATTTCATAATATATATTTTGAATATTAAGATAATTTTTCGTATGCCGCGTTAGTTAAGAAATCTGCAAAGTCATCCGCTTCAATCAATTGTTCAAATAGTTTAGTAGACTCTTCAAACTTTCCTGATTTGAAAGTTTCTTCCCCTACTTCCGATTTAATGACCGCCAATTCTTCTTCTTTGATTTGATGGAATAATTCCTCGGTTATTTTCCTGCCATCTTCGAGAATGCCTTTTGGATGACGGATCCATTGCCAGACTTGAGCCCTTGAAATTTCAGCGGTTGCAGCATCTTCCATTAAGTTATTGATAGGTGCCGCGCCTCTGCCGCTTAACCATGAGGCGATATATTGGATGCCTACATTAATATTCGTCCTTAAGCCTGCCTCTGTGATCGTTCCTTCCGGTACAGCCAGCAACTCCTGTGCTGTTACATGGACATCTTCCCGTTTCCGGAAAATTTGATTCGGTTTTGGGACGAGCAGGTCAAAAACCTCTTTTGCCGTGCTTACCATACCTGGGTGGGCAACCCATGTTCCATCATGACCGTCTCTTGCTTCGCGTTCTTTATCTGCCTTAACTTTCGAAAAAGCCTCATCGTTCTTAACCGGGTCATTTTTAACGGGAATTTGTGCCGCCATCCCGCCAATTGCAGGAGCATTACGGCTGTGACACGTTTTGATCGCCAGTAAGGAATACGCCCTCATGTTCGGGACAGTCATCGTGACCTGCTGCCGATCCGGGAAAATGACATCATCCGAGTTACGGAATTTTTTCAGGAAACTAAAGATATAATCCCAGCGGCCACAGTTCAGGCCTGCCGAATGTTCTTTCAGCTCGTACAGAATTTCGTCCATTTCGAATGCAGCAAGAATTGTTTCTATCAAGACCGTTGCCTTGATGGTTCCTTGCGGGATTCTCAAATCGTTCTGTGCATATACGAATATTTCATTCCATAATCTTGCTTCGAGATGGCTTTCCATTTTCGGTAAGTAAAAGTATGGACCGCTTTGTTTTTCGACCAATGCTTTTGCGTTGTGGTAAAAGTACAGTCCAAAGTCAAAAATGCTGGCTGATATAGGCTGTCCATCCAAAAGGACATGTTTTTCCTCCAAATGCCAGCCGCGTGGCCTTACCTTTAGCACAGCTGTTCTTTCATTTAATTCATACACTTTGCCATTTGGATTTTTAAATGAAATGGTTCCTCGGATTGCATCGCGCAGATTCAATTGGCCATCGATGCAATTCTCCCAAGTGGGTGAATTGGCATCTTCAAAGTCCGCCATGAATACATTGGCACCTGAGTTCATGGCATTTATGATCATTTTACGATCAACAGGTCCAGTGATTTCAACCCTGCGATCCTGCAAATCATTCGGGAGGGGCGCAATCGTCCAATCACTTTCACGAATATGCTTCGTTTCTTCAAGGAAATCAGGAAGCATGCCTTGATTCAGTTCTTCCTGAACGCTTTTCCGCCGTTCTAGAAGTTCTGCCCTTCTTCCACTGAAATGCCGTTCCATTCTTTCGATGAATTGAAGAGCTTCCGCTGTAAGTATTTGTTCATATCCTGGCTTAATGTTGCCTGTAATCTGTAAGCCTTTTGCTTCCGTAATCATGTTGCCTCTCCACACCCTTTCCAACTCTTTTTATGTTATAATACAGATGTTTTATTTCCTGTTTGTATTATATAACACGTTGTATAAATTTGTCACCAGTTTTTTCTAAAAAATCTAAAAAAAGATTTTTTAGCATGGAAAATCCTTATTTACCAATGTTTCCAAGAGTTAAACATTTAACAATCCTGTTATGATACACATTTCATTCTCGTGGATATCATCATTCAATGGTGAAACAGGGAGCCATTTGTAAAGCAAAAAAGCACCCCATAAAAAACCGGGATGTTGTTGCGGACCTTTTTCAAAGACCAAAAAGGCTGCCTAAAAGCTTACGCCTTTAGACAGCCTTATATTATTTATGCCGAATGATGGTAACTTTCCCTTTATTCATCCTGTTCATGATAAACCGGATAACAATCGGTTTGAGGAGATTCCGGGTTGGCGGAAACACAAGGATCAATCCCATGATATCCGAGATGAGCCCAGGGGACAGCAACAGTGCAGCTCCGATAAAGATACAGATTCCATCAATGATTTCATTTCCTGGCATCATTCCGTAACGAATCTGTTCCTGTGCCTTTTTCCACGTCTCCATCCCTTGCCGTTTAGCCAAATAAGCTCCGATCAAACCTGTGGCTACAATCAGGAACAGCGTTGGCCAAAAACCAATCAGATTACCTGACAGCAAAAGGACAATAATTTCAACGACCGGCATCGCAATGATAAACATTAAAAAATATTTCATCTTCATTCCTCCTGCACAGCCCATTTCTGGTGCGGTACATCCATCTTACCTCATTGGCAAGGAATCAGCCAAAATTTCGTTTTACAGAACGTTTGCATGTCCATCATAAATGACTCCACGACCTGCATCGACCGTTATTCTTTGACCATCCGTGAAAACCTTGGTCGCGTCCTCCGCCCCAACGATTACCGGTATGCCCAATGTGACTCCCACAACAGCTGCATGGCTTGTCAAACCGCCTTCTTCCGTAATCAATGCCGCACACTTTTCAATTGCCGGCATCATATCGCGGTCAGAACCGATCGTAACCAATACAGAGCCTTCCTTCACTTTTTCCAAAGCTTCCTTGGCATTCTTAGCGATAACCACTTCACCTTTAGCTGATTTCCTGCCGATTCCTTGAGCCTTCAAAAGAACCTCTCCTAACACATGAATTTTCATCAAGTTAGTCGTACCTGTTTCACCTACAGGCACACCGGCTGTAATGACGACTAAATCCCCATGGGAAACTAAGCCGGAATGCAGGCTTTCATCTATTGCTGTTTGAAGCATTTCATCGGTAGTCGTTGCTTTTGGACCAATCTGCGGATAGACTCCCCAAACCAATGCAAGCCCTCTTGTAACATGATCATTGGATGTAACCGCAATGATCGGTGCTTTAGGGCGGTATTTGGAAATCATCCTTGCCGTATGACCGCTTTCTGTAGGGGTGATGATTGCCCCTGCATTAAGATTAAGCGCGGTGTGGGCAACGGATTGACCAATGGCATCCGTGACATTATGACGGTTCACTTTGCTTCTGACTGATAATATATCCCGATAATCAAGGGCAGTTTCAGCACGCGAAGCAATGTTATGCATCGTTTGCACCGCTTCGACAGGATAGGTTCCAGCAGCTGTTTCGCCAGAAAGCATGATTGCATCCGTTCCATCAAATATGGCATTGGCCACGTCACTTGCTTCTGCACGGGTCGGCCTTGGATTACGCTGCATCGAATCGAGCATTTGTGTAGCCGTTATGACTGGTTTCCCGGCATTATTACATTTTTTGATCATTTGTTTTTGGACTAATGGCACTTCTTCTGCAGGAATTTCCACTCCCAAGTCTCCACGTGCCACCATCAAGCCATCTGAAACTTCCAAGATCTCATCAAGACGGTCCACGCCCTCTTGATTTTCGATTTTAGGGATGATTTGAATATGTTCCGCACCATTTTGCTGCAATAATTCACTTACTTCAAGCACGTCGGAAGCCCTGCGTACAAATGAGGCAGCAATGAAGTCGATACCCTGTTCGATCCCAAAAAGGATATCCTGTTCGTCTTTCTCCGTTATGCCAGGCAGGTTAACCGAAACTCCTGGAACATTGACGCCTTTTTTGTTCTTAAGTGTACCGCTATTCAAGATTTTCGTATGGATTTCTTTTCTGACCTCATCAATCTTCAACACTTCAAGCCCGATCAATCCATCATCCAAAAGGATTTTAGATCCTGGGTGGACATCATGCAGAAGCCCTTCATAGGTAATGGAGAATTTTTCAGGTGTTCCCAGGACTTCATTCATGGAAATAATGACTTCATTGCCGGCTACAAGCTCCATAGAATCATTTTCCATATTATTTGTCCGTATTTCAGGTCCTTTTGTGTCCAACAGGATGGCAACCTGTTTACCCGTTTTTTCGCTCGCTTCTCTTATATTGCGGATTCTAGCTGCGTGTTCTTCATGATTTCCATGAGAAAAGTTAAGCCGTGCTACATTCATTCCCGCCTCTATTAATTGAACCAGCTTTTCTATACTTTCACTTGCGGGGCCAATCGTACAAACAATCTTGGTTTTACGCATATTGTCATCCTCCTTTAAGGAAAACTACTCGCCGCCTGTCCACTTCTTGAAGACAGGGGGCGCAGTGTTTTATGTCTTCTTTTAAATACCCATTACTAATAAGCGATTCCTATCGGTCAATAAAAATGATTAAATGGATAGCTCAGCGGATAATTCATACATTTTCTTGTCAATTGTATGCGGTTTAGCAAGAGCTTCGATGATATCATAATCAACAAGTTGATTTTGTTCGATTCCGACTGCCCTGCCCCCTTTTCCTTCTAGAAGCAATTCAACGGCTCTTGCCCCAAGACGGCTTGCCAATACCCGGTCATTTGCAGAGGGAGATCCCCCGCGCTGAACATGGCCCAGGACCGTTACACGAGTTTCAATTCCTGCTTTCGCCTCAATACTCCTGGAGATATCAACGGCACTTCCAACACCTTCGGCTACAATGATGATACTGTGCTTTTTCCCTCGGTCATGTCCGCGGTTCAGCTTTCCAATTAAATCATCTATTTCATATTCATATTCAGGACAAAGAATCGTTTCAGCTCCGCCAGCCAATCCAGCCCAAAGCGCAATATCGCCGGCATCTCTTCCCATCACTTCAACCACATAAGTCCTCTCATGAGAAGTGGCCGTATCCCGAATTTTATCGATAGCATCGATGACTGTATTCAGGGCCGTATCGAAACCAATCGTAAAGTCCGTGCCCGGTATGTCATTATCAATCGTTCCAGGAACCCCGATACAAGGGAAACCCCTTTCCGTTAAAGCTCTCGCCCCGCGGTAAGAACCATCGCCACCAATTATGACAATGCCCTCGATACCATGTTTATTCAATTGTTCAATCGCTTTAAGCTGGCCTTCCTCCGTCTTAAATTCCGGACAGCGAGCCGTATGTAACATCGTGCCGCCTCTATGAATGATATCCCCGACCGACCCAAGTTCAAGCTTTTTTATATTGCCATTTATCAGACCCTGATAGCCATGATAAATACCGAAGACCTCCATTTCATGAAAAATTGCTTTCCGGACAACTGCTCGGACTGCCGCATTCATTCCTGGAGAATCTCCTCCACTTGTCAATACACCTATTCTTTTCATAAATGTCACCTCTCTACAGCACTAATCAATTTTAAGCTTCGCTATATCATTGTACCCTTTTTCAAGCTTCAATAAGCAGTAACTGTTTCACTTATGCATACTTGATGTTATAAGCCTAACCGATTCTCTTCAGAAATTGAAGTAAAATGGTGTGAAACTTTACATTCTACACACAAACCATATTCTTTACTCGTTTCGGTAATGAATACATATGCACGAATGAAAGGATGAAAAAACGTGTTGCCCCAGGCAGCACGTTTTTCCTTTTCCAAAATGTGTTTATGAATGCTGTTCCACTTCCTTAGGTTCGCCCTCAGGTTGTTGTTTTGCAAATTCATATTCACCGATTTTCTTGAATTTCATATAACGCTGGTTGATTAGATCATCACTATTCAATGGCAACAGTTCATTGAATGAACGTTTCAGGATTTCCTTGATGGCTTCTGCCTGCAAATTCGAATCCCGATGGGCGCCGCCCCTCACTTCAGGAATGATCTCATCGATGACTCCTAAGCGGTTTAAGTCGGGAGCCGTGATTTTCATCGTTTCCGCAGCCCTCTTAGCCTGAGAGGCATCCTTCCACAGCAAGGCTGCAGCCCCTTCAGGGGAAATCACGGAATATGTTGAGTTTTCAAGCATGAAAATTCGGTCTCCGACGCCAAGCGCCAATGCACCGCCGCTTCCGCCTTCACCAATGACAATACTGATGACCGGCACCTTCAGCCCTGCCATTTCGAAAAGGTTTTTCGCAATGGCTTCACTTTGCCCGCGCTCTTCAGCAGCTTTACCAGGGAAAGCTCCCTTCGTATCAATGAAACAAATAATCGGCCTGTTGAATTTTTCAGCCTGTTTCATCAGACGCAAAGCTTTTCGATAGCCTTCAGGATGGGGCATGCCGAAGTTACGACGGATGTTTTCCTTCGTATCCTTCCCGCGTTGATGACCGATGACAGTCACGGCAAGTCCATTGAATTCTGCGATTCCAGAAACAATCGCTTCATCATCCCCATAATAACGATCTCCATGAAACTCGATGAAGTCATTGAATAACAGCGGAATGTAATCAAGCGTCGTCGGACGGGCTGGATGCCGGGCAATCTGAACACGATCCCACGGTTTAAGATGGTTGTAGATATCCACTTCCAGCTTCTCTAAACGCTTTTCCAATGTTTCGATTTCTGCTGTAAGGTCTACATCAGCATCCTTCGAGATTGCCTTTAGCTCTTTAATTTTATTTCTCAGGTCCGTAATGGGACGCTCGAACTCTAATTCGTAAATCATAACCACTCACCGCCCGGGGCATGGATTTTAAGGATCGTCGTCAAGGTTTCCTTCATTTCCGTACGTTTGACGACCGCATCCAATTGACCGTGCTTCAACAAGAATTCAGCCGTTTGGAAATCTTCAGGAAGCTCTTCACGAATCGTCTGCTCAATGATTCTTCGTCCCGCAAAACCAATAAGTGCTCCAGGTTCGGCTAGATTAATATCGCCAAGTGACGCGAAACTTGCCGAAACCCCGCCTGTGGTAGGATGGGTCATCATTGATATGATCAGTCCGCCTTCATTGCTGAATATCTTGAGTGCTGCACTTGTCTTTGCCATCTGCATCAAGCTCAAAACACCCTCCTGCATCCGGGCGCCGCCTGATGCCGTAAATATGATGAACGGAATCTTCAATTCACCAGCACGTTCAATGGCACGGGTAATTTTTTCGCCAACAACGGATCCCATGCTTCCCATCCGGAAATTCGAATCCATGATGGCAGTTGAAACTTGGTAGCCATTGATGCTTCCGACTCCTGTGACAACCGCCTCATTAATCTTGGCTTTCTTTCTATCTTTTTCCAGCTTTTCTAAGTAATCCGGAAAATCAAGCGGGTTAACGGAAATCATTTCTTTATCAAATTCATTAAAAGTGCCTGCGTCGAATAAAAATTCGATGCGCTCATGGGAAGACATCGGATGATGGTACCCGCAATGCAGACAGACTTTCTTGTTTTTCACCAATTCTTTTGTATACATGATTTTTTTACAGCCGGTGCACTTTGTCATGATTCCTTCTGGTACATCTTGTTTCTCCCGATCTAAAGGAACCGTTGCATATTTCTTCTTAGACTTCGCAAATAGCTCTTTAAGCAAGCTTAATCCTCCCTTTACCACCAATTATCTATTTTATGATACTTGGTACAAACTATATCAGAAATAAAATTAGTATCGTGTAAAAAGGTGTCATTCGCCCTTCGACATATTTCTAATTCTAATAAGATACGTTTCGATGGCTTTTTCTTCATCACGTTCGAGCAAATATGTAAGAAGTGCCAGATAGTCTTCTTTTTTCACATTACCCTGTACCATCTCTGATGTTCTAGCATAGCTGTTGACAATGCGCCAAATTCTTTCCAGCAATCGATTGCGATTCAAAATGGCAATTCTTAAAAAGAAATCATCATCATGAAACATATCCGCTTTGACCCAGGCCATTAATCTTTTGATGTCCTCAGCCGTAGCGAAAAAGGCGACGATCCGCAAACAGTCTATTTCAATCAGCCTTTTCGTCTCAGACAAATCTTCTTGTACTTTTTTATCTTGCAAAAAAAAGGTTCCCAGAAGCTCGACTAGCTTATGCTCCTGGAAATCCCTGATAAACGTCCCTTCACCACGCCTTGTTTCTATTAAGCCTAATAGCTCTAAGGCACGCAATGCTTCACGGACAGAGGAACGCCCAACATTAAAACGATCCGATAACTCCCGTTCTGATGGGATTTTATCTCCCGGCAGGAGGCTGTCCGCTTCAATCATGCTACGTAGGCTCTCAACGACATCGAGATATATTTTGGATGAAGAAGTACGACCTGCCAAATTAATTATTCCTCACTTTTTCCAATGATCGCTAATTTCTTTGTTTTTTCTTTAATTTCCTCTGGATCTACATTGATTCTAGCTACTCCGGTTTCCATCGCTGCCTTGGCAACAGCAGCCGCAACGGCAGGTGCCACCCTCGCATCAAATGGAGCAGGGATCACGTAGTCTTCGTTCAACTCATGCTCCTGTATTAATCCAGCAATGGCTTTTACTGCAGCAACCTTCATTTTTTCATTGATATGAGTCGCACGTACATCCAATGCCCCACGGAAAATCCCTGGGAAAGCAAGGACGTTATTGACCTGATTCGGGAAATCCGAACGGCCAGTTCCAACAACCTTGGCACCCGCTGCTTTTGCATCTTCCGGCATGATTTCCGGATCTGGATTAGCCATCGCGAAAATGATTGCATCCCGATTCATCGAAGAAACCATTTCTTTTGTCAATGCACCTGCGGCAGAAACTCCTATAAATACATCAGCGTTTTCGATGACAGATTCCAAAGGTCCTGAAACCTTATTTCGATTGGTCACTTTCGCCACTTGTTCTTTTGTATCATTCATACCTGTCGAACGGCCCTCATAAATGGCACCCTTCGTATCACACATGATGATGTCGCGAACTCCATAGCTATAAAGCAATTTAATGATGGCAATGCCCGCAGCGCCTGCGCCATTCGCTACCACTTTAATTTCTGACATTGATTTATTCACCAGTCGTAACGCGTTCACAAGACCGGCAACAGTAACAATGGCTGTTCCGTGCTGATCATCATGGAAAACAGGAATATTCATTTCTTTTTTGAGTCGTTCTTCAATTTCAAAACAATTTGGTGCGGCTATGTCTTCTAAGTTCACTCCACCGAAAGTCGGTTCGAGTAATTTAACGGTCTCTACAATTTTGTCCACATCCGTCGTTTTTAAACAAATCGGGAAAGCGTCCACTCCGGCGAAACTTTTAAATAAAACGGCTTTTCCTTCCATGACCGGCATAGCAGCTTCCGGACCGATGTTTCCAAGTCCCAAAACAGCCGTTCCATCAGAAATGACGGCAACCGTATTCCCCTTCATTGTATAGTCATAAACGGTTTCCGGCTTATCGTAAATATCTTTACACGGTTCTGCGACACCAGGAGAATAAGCCAGGCTTAAATCTACTGCGTTCCTAACCGGCACTTTCGAAACTGTTTCTAATTTTCCTTGATTCAAGCGGTGCATATGTAATGCTTCTTCTCTTAATGTCATAGTTTCACTCCTAAAACAAATTGGGTAACCCATTATCTTATATGCTGAAATTATGCTGAAATCTAGTGGTCAGACCACAGCGGCCTGTTTTCAATATAACATAACTATTAAAGTTGTAAAACAGTTATTCTTTCTTGTAAACCACATTCCCTTTTCCCACCAAGTCAAATAATGCCTGCATCAGTCTATCTGTAGGATTGACCCAATCCCAATAAGATAGCTGTACATAGCGGTTTTCCCTCTCGTAAAAAAGCATGACCTTGGTTTCACCGCTATGCTGCATTAAAATTTTTTTTATTTTTTGCAGTGTATCCTTCGTTTGCTTGCCAGCCTCAATTTTCAGGAATATCGTTCCGTTTTTTTCCTCTTTCATCTGCTTCACTTTATCAAGCGGGTATACGTTCCGGATCAGCAGCTGTGTTTTTCCATCCCGCTCTTCCAATGTCCCTTGCAGCATAACGAGTTGTCCATGATTCAAGTCGGCAGAGTGGTTTTTATAAACATTTGGAAAAACGACCGCTTCAATATCCCCCTCTTCATCACTGACGCTCAAGAAAGCCATCACATCGCCCTTTTTTGTCCTTATGGTTTTAACCGACGTAATGTAAGCGCCAAGTAAGACTTTCGATTCCTTTTTATTAATAGCTTCATCTATAGTCAAACAGCCGAAGTGCTGAAAAAGTTCTCTGTAGCTTGTCACAGGATGATTCGATAGATAAAGCCCCAATGCGCTTTTTTCAAACGAGAGTTTGTCCTCGATTGGGATAGGATCGACCCGGTGGTATTTCGGTTTGAGTGAAAACTCGCCATCCGAAAACATATCGAATAGGTCATCATCCGGATTAACCAATTCCGTATGATTGATCGCTACGTCCAAGCTCGCCAACAATGTTGCCCGGTCTTCACCGAATTCATCAAATGCACCTGAATGGACAAGCGCCTCCAACACTTTTCTATTTACGATTTTCCCCGAAACTCGCAAACAGAAATCGAATAAATCTGCGAACTTCTTCTGACGCCTTGCAGCGAAGATATCTTTTAGGACCGTCCCGCCTATCCCTTTTATGGCTCCAAGGCTATAACGGATCCCTTCCTTTTCCGGTAAAAACGGGTAACCGCTCCGGTTAATCGAGGGAGGCAGAACCGCTATCCCTTTCTTTTTTGCTTCTCGGATATATTGCGAAATCTTTTCATCATTCCCGACAACCGATGTCAAAAGTGCTGCCATGAAATATTCCGGATAGTGGGTTTTCAAGTAACCCAGCTGATAAGCGATGAAGCTATACGCCACCGCATGACTTCGGTTGAATCCATAGTTAGCGAAGCGGACAATCAAGGAATAAATCTCATCTGCCGTTTTTTCGGAGTATCCTTGTTTCAATGCGCCGCTCACGAAATGCTGCCGCTCTTGATCCAGAACTTCCTTCTTCTTCTTCGAAACGGCACGTCGGAGCAGGTCAGCCTCCCCTAATGAAAACCCGGCTAAACGGGAGGCGATTTGCATGATTTGTTCTTGATATACGATGACCCCATATGTAGGCTCGAGGATATCCTTCAAATCCTCGTGAAGGTAATCAATCGAAGCAAGTCCATGTTTTCGCTCGATGAACAGCGGTATATTTTCCATCGGACCTGGACGATATAGGGCATTGACCGCAACGATATCCTCGAATCGGTTCGGTTTCAGCTTGATCAAAACCTTTCGGATGCCATCCGATTCAAATTGGAACACCCCGGTTGTTTCGCCTCTGCCTAAAGTGGCCAGCGTCTCGGGATCATCCATCGGAATATGGGACAAGTCGAGCTTTTTCCCCGTTCCTTTTTTAATGTTATTTAAAATATTATCGATGAGCGTTAAATTGCGGAGTCCAAGAAAATCCATTTTAAGAAGTCCCAGTTCTTCGAGAAGGTCCATTGGATATTGAGTCAGGTGGATGCCGTCATGCCCTCCCTGAATCGGGATATGCCCGGTCAGTGCCTGGTCACTGATGACGACGCCGGCGGCATGTGTCGAAGCATGGCGAGGCAGCCCTTCAAGCAATAACGCGGTTTGAAATAGTTTTTGATTCAGGTCACTCTCATTAACGAATTCCCTAAGTCTTTTCGATTCCTTGAAAGCCTCGGGAAGCGTGATGCCCAGACGGCCTGGAATCATTTTCGATACCGCTTCCTGTTCCTTTGAATTCAGGCCGAAAACACGTCCTGTATCCCTTAACGCAGCCTTGGCAGCCAATGTCCCGAATGTAATGATTTGTGCTACATGAAGTTCCCCGTATTTCTTCGCGACATAGGCAATCACTTCTTCACGGCGGTTATCCGGAAAGTCAATGTCGATATCCGGCATCGAGACACGTTCCGGATTCAGGAAACGCTCGAACAGCAAGGAATGTTCGATTGGATCGACATCCGTGATCGACAGCACATAAGCGACCATCGATCCTGCAGCCGACCCCCTTCCTGGACCAGTCAGGATTTGGTGGTCCTTAGCGAATTTCATGAAGTCCCAAACGATTAAAAAGTAATCGCTGAATTTCATCTTGGTGATGATATCCAATTCATATCTTAGTCGCTCTTCATATTGAATGGATGGCTCCGGCACTCTTTTCTTCAGCCCTTGGAAGCAGATGGCTTCGAGCATTTCTTCGGCTGTGGCTCCATCTTCAGTAGGGTACTTAGGAAGAAGTGAACGATGAAATGGAATTTCCAGATTGCATTGCGCGGCAATATGCAGTGTATTTTCGAGTGCATCCGGTCTGTCATGGAATAGTTCTGCCATCTGAGACCGGCTTTTCAAATAAAATTGATCGGATTCAAGAACCGTATGCGTCTCATCCGCCAGCTTGTCGCCATTTCCGATTGCCAATAAGACTTCATGAGCGAGTGCATCGCTTTCGTTCAAATAATAAACTGGATTTGTCGCGACAATCTTTATCTCTAAATCTCTCGCCAACTGACTTATGGCTTCGTTACTTTTTTCCTCATCCGCAATCGACAGTCTCTGTATGGATACATAAAAGTTATCATGACCAAAAATTTGCAGAAATCGCCCTGCTGCCTGTTTGGCTTCTTCAGGGTTTTCTTCTCTCAATAGCGTTTCTATTTGCCCCTCTGCACCTGGTGTGACTGCAATCAAGCCCCCGGAATAGGCTTTAAGCCAATTCATTGGAATGCCTGACGGGGATTTCGTTTTTATGGCACTGCTTATTTTAAGCAGGTTTTGATATCCTTGCAGACTCTTTGCCAATAAAAGAAGTCCATGTGGCGCTTCCCGTTCATCAAGGACATCCGCAAGTATGCCGATGATCGGCTTTATGCCCTGCTTTTTGCATTCTTTATAAAAATAGACCGAACCGTACATAACATTTCGATCGGTTAAGGCAAGACTTGTACAGCCATCCGCTTTCGCTTTGGCCACAAGTTCAGTGATCTTCACCGTACTTGTCAGCAGGCTGTATCCGCTCTGAATATGGAGATGAGTATACACGTTTTTTTCTCCCACCTTTGTAAGGCATGTTTCTTTTCATTATAGTGTTTATTTCAAAAAAAGAAAATATGTTCTCATTACCAATGCAATTTAACCTCCTGATTTCCGGCGACTATCATAATACCTCTGAACATCCCATATAAATGGAATAGAAGAATATCAAGCAAAAAAGGATGATGATATATGAATGAAGCCTTTGTTCCAGCCTTCCTCAACAGCTTTTTCATATCGCTTGGCGTATTGCTTGGCGGCTCGATAATCGGGGGCCTCGCCGCGTTTTTTACTGGACAAGCCCCGATGACGACTGTATTCCGGCTGTCGGACAGCCTTCGTATTTGGGCGATTGTCGCTGCGATCGGGGGAACTTTTGATATGGTCTATAATTTTGAACGCGGTATTTTCCACGGGGAAACGAAGGATATAGTCAAGCAGGTCCTATTGATACTCTCTGCACTTGGAGGGGCACAGACAGGAGCACTGATCATCAACTGGTTCACGCAGGAGCATATTTCACCATGAGGATTCCTCCCTATCACCGGACTCCCACCTGGCAGCGTTTTTTTGCCGGGGCCGCACTTGGCGGATTGATCAGCTGGGTGATTTTCTTTTATATGCATGGCGTCCAGCAGGAGAAGCAGATCCGGTCCCTTCACGAACAAAGAGAAGAAATCAAGGATTTAAACGGGAAAATTGCAATTTGGGAGCAGGATTATAAAAAATTGAACGAGAAAAACGAGGAAATCCTGACGATTCAGGAAGTGGAAGTAACGATCACGAATGAAAAATACAGTCTGGATCAGTTGAGTATTGCAGAAGCGGAGGATGTGATTGAGGATGACCTATCCTCTCTTCTCGCCAAAGATGTCGCCAGTGTCTATGACGGAAAAGTGCTGTTGAAAAAGTCGATAGAAAATAAGATCATGACCATCAATAAAAAGCGCTATCGACTTGAAGTCGTTGAAATCATGTTTTATACGAAAATGAATATAGAAATCAAACTAAAAAGGACTACTTCTTAAGGATGGGTGAATATCCACCGAATTTAAAAGACCAAATCATTTGTGATTTGGTCTTTTAATTTGGCTGTTTTCACATACTTTGTTGCTATTTACCAGGTAGTGAGTTGTGGTTGATTTCCCCTCCAGATGCTCGCTTTCCGCGGGGCGGGCGGTGAGCCTCCTCGGCGTATACGCCTGTGGGGTCTCACCTGTCCCGCTGCTCCCGCAGGAGTCTCGCACTTCCGCTCCAATCAACCTTAAATAGTTTGGTTTAAAAACAACAATCTTTACGAAAAGAGCCTTTAAATTTTATCATTCCGCTTTATTCAGCTCTTCCATGTCGGCAAGGATATTATCCACTTCATCCCAAGAATAGATCGAAGCCCCTGCTGCAAACGGGTGGCCTCCGCCGTTATATTTACGGGCAATCGTATTGATGACCGGTCCTTTAGAACGGAAACGAACCCTGATTTCTTGATCCTCTTCAATGAAAAAGACCCATGACTTAACATTTTTAATCGAACCTAGCGAGGAAACGAGCTGCGATGCCTCAGATGTGGAAGCATTGAATTTTTCAAGTATATCTTTCGTGATGATCATTTTCCCCGTTCCATATGGAAGGATTTCAAAATGCTGCAGCACATATCCATTCAACCGGACTATGCTTTCCTCGACGTCATACATCTCCTGATATAACTGCGGGCGGGAGAACGAATAGTGAATCAATTCACTGGCATAGGCAAATGTCTTTTCAGTAGTGCTTTGGAATAGGAAACGACCTGTATCCCCAACAATGCCTGCATATAGAAGGCGTGCCGCTTCATCACTCATCTTCAAGCCCTGCTCTTTACCGAACTGGTAAAAATCGTAAATCATTTCACTTGTGGAACTTGCCGATGTATCGACCCAGCGCATATCCCCATATGGATCTTCATTAGGATGATGATCGATTTTAATCAGTTTATCCCCCGTCGTGTAACGTGCATCACAAATCCGGTCCGTATTTGCGGTATCACAAACGATGACCAAGGCACCTTGATATGTTTCATCCGAAATCACATCGAGCCTTCTTAAATAATTCAATGACGGTTCCTCTTTCCCGACCGTATAAATTCGCTTTTCGGGGAAAGATGCTTTCAGGATTTCCGCCAATCCCCCCTGTGAACCATAAGCGTCCGGATCTGGACGGACATGACGATGGAGAATGATAGTATCATAACGCTTTATATCTGCTAATATTTCAGCTTTCATATTGATCCCCCCTTAACATATGTATTATCGAGCCTTATAAAGATGATATATTTCATTTAATCAAAAAATTGCGGAAATAGGAAGTCTCATCTTGTTTACTGTGGCATTCTCTTTCATTTCCCGCTACAATAAAAAGGTACATATGTTAAATTGGGGGAATTTCAAACGATGCCTATTCTTGTCACCTTGATCGTTCTTTCACTAGGGGTCTATCTGTTTTATAAAATCAAATCGGTCCGAACCAGAATGCCGATGGAGAAAAAGTGGATTTCAGGGAAGTCTTCCATTGCCCTCGGTGCGTTTGTCGCACTATTCGGAATCAATCAGCTTTTTCTATTCCACACGACCATCACTTATATCATTGCCGCCGTTTTCATCTTCGTTGGCTTATTCAGTATTTGGGGCGGCTATAAAATGTATAAATTTTATTTGCCGCATGCAATCGAAGAAGCTGCAAATCAAAAAGGATAATCGAATTTCGATTATCCTTTTTATTTTTCATGATCGGTCCAGCAATTGACAAGTCAACATCGCCTTGCCGACAAGTTTGCCTTGGTTAAACACCTCGACATCGACTTTTCCGAATTTACGTCCTACATCAAGGACACGCGGATGGATTTCAAGCGTACTGTCGATCTGGACTGGCTTGATGAAGTAGATCGTCATGTTTTCCACGACCAAGTCACCGCGCTTATAGCTTCTAAGTGCTCGATTTGCCGAGTCGGTGACCAATGTCGTGAATACACCGCTTGAAATGGTACCAAGGTAATTGGTCATCTGCGGGGTGACTCCATAGTTATACACTTCCTCGCCCTTGCCGCGATTCGAAGTCATCACAAGCTGGCTGGTAATCGTATCGTCGATCGTTTCGCCGACCTGAGGCTGCCTTTGACTCATTTGCAATGCCTTCAGCACATCCTGCCTGCTCACGATACCCTTTAGGATATGACTGTCATTCACGACCGGGATTAACTCGATCCCTTCCCAAACCATCATATGTGCAGAAGATGCCACACTCATTTTATCGCCTACGGTCATCGGGTTTTTCGTCATCACCTTATCGATGAGAGTCATCTCTTCCTGTCCGATGATATCTTTTGATGTGACCATTCCTTGAACCTTCATATTGTCATCGACAACAGGGAAACGGCTATGCCCCGATTCCTGATTCAGTTCATGCCAGGTCTGAACCCGGTCACCCACGGTCAAAAAGGTCGTTTCCTGTACGGGTGTCAAAATATCCTCCACCAGCAAGATTTCCTTTTTGATCAATTGGTCATAAATCGCCCGATTGATCATCGTTGCGACGGTAAATGTATCGTAACTCGTTGAGATGACTGGCATCTCCAATTCATCGGCTAACCTTTTAACGGGCTCTTCGGTATCGAATCCCCCGGTGATCAGCACCGCTGCACCCGCTTTTAACGCGTGCTCATGGGCCTGTGTACGGTTCCCGACGATCAGCAGGTTTCCTGCCCCTGTATATCTCATCATGGCATCCAGCTTCATCGCCCCGATGACGAATTTATTTAATGTCTTATGAAGTCCCGTTTTCCCTCCAAGAACTTGTCCGTCAACAATATTGACTACCTCTGCAAAAGTGAGCTTTTCAATATTCTCTTTTTTCTTTTTCTCAATGCGGATCGTGCCTACCCGCTCAATCGAGCTCACGTAGCCCTGGTTCTCCGCCTCTTTAATTGCCCGGTATGCCGTACCTTCACTAACATTCAATGCTTTCGCAATTTGACGGACGGAAATCTTCTCGCCGACAGGGAGCCCATCGATATGTTTCAATATTTGTTCATGCTTTGTAGCCAAGCGCTTCACCCTTTTCACGGTATTCCTATTACCCATTATAAGGTCAAAGAGCCCAGTTTATCAAACAACTACTAGTATTGGCGCAACCTTTTGTATTCCGGCTGGCGCTTTACCTTTTGTTTCTTAGGAGAATATAGTATGCCCGTCAAGTTTCCAGCTACCGCCAACAATGCAAACAACAGCCAGGAGCCGGCAAACAGACCCTCCAGACCGCCACTTTCCAACGACAAGCGCGGCACAGCATAATACAGCATCACACCGCATAAAAGCAAACACAGTAATAACCTCTGTTTCATCCAATCCCCCCTTTTTTTCATCTATTCATTTTATGCCTGCGAAAGGAAAAAAGACTTGGCTGCTGAGCGAGAGTTTACTTTCAGATAGATTCACTTTGTATGGATTCTTTTTTCATAAAAGAGGAGTGAATTTACTCGATATACATAAGGAGGAGTTTTGTTAAACATATCCTTTCAATAATAGTTGCTTTGAGCGCCCTAACTATAGATGGATGTTCCGAAGCAGGTACTAAAGTGGCAGTCAATGTCGAGGAAAATGATTCTAAACAGACAGATAATAAAGAAGTGTCAGAAATAAAAATGAAGTTTAGAAAAGAAACTCACTGTACGAGGTAGTTTGCAAGGAAAACAGGAAGCAGTAGTATTGGTAAAACACCAATCATCACTTGGTCCACAGCGGTGCAGACAAACGCACCAACAACCACGACTTTCCCATGCATTAGATTTTGGAAACTGGACGCTATCTCGATATGAGATATACGGAAGTGTATATGTAAAATAATGAACTTGACTTATTTTCCTAAAGTTCTCCTTTTCTAATAAAAACAAAATTTCTTTAGTAAAGGCGAATATAAATTGTTAAGTCTTAATGGAGAAAGAAACAGTCAACTTACAAACCTTCCAAAACTGAGGGCAATTGGGTTTCTCTCTTAGTATTAATGCAGAGTTGATTGGAGCGGGTGTGCGAGACTCCTGCGGGAATGCGAGTCCAGGGAGACCCCGCAGGAGTCTCCCGGACCGCCCGCGGAAAGCGAGTGCCTGCAGTAGAAAAAAACGGTCAAATTTTACAAACCTAAAAAAACTGTCGACACACTCCATTATCATCGAGCTTATCTATAGTCTGACGGAAGCACCTGCAGGCTCCCGCTCCTTTTAAAAGTCTATTTCATCCCCGGCTTCCATGATCAGTCCATTTTCCTCTTCAAGCAGGTCGAGGAATTTTTCAGGATCCTGTTTGATGACAGGGAAAGTATTGTAATGAATCGGCACGACTTGTTTGGCTTGAAGGAATTTCGCTGCAAGTGCTGCATCTTCCGGGCCCATGGTGTAATTGTCGCCGATAGGCAAGAATGCCAAGTCAATCGGATGTCGTTCCCCGATCAGTTTCATATCGGAAAATACAGCTGTATCCCCTGCATGATAGATCGTTTTCCCTTCTATCGTAAGCAATATTCCAGCAGGCATTCCTAAATAAATGATTTGCCCCTCTCCATTATTGAATCCCGTTCCATGGAAAGCTGGCGTCAGTTTCACTTTTCCAAAGTCGAACTCGAAAGCTCCGCCGATGCTCATCCCGTGGGTCCTGACCCCTTGATCACCCAGGTAATCGGCAATCTCAGCAATGCCGATGACAAGCGCATCATGCCTTTTGGCCAATTCAACCGTATCACCGACGTGGTCATTATGGCCATGTGTTAAGATGATCACATCCGGTTTCACATCTTCCACCTTCAAATCGGTCAATTCGTTTCCAGTAATGAATGGATCGATTAAAATCGTTTTACCATTCGTTTCGACTTTTACAACTGCATGTCCATGAAAAGATACTTTCATTTTTGATGCTCCCTTCCCATACCAACAATTTTTTAATGTAGCTTTCTTAGGCCTTTCCCATTTACTATACTTTTAAATATTGCTAAGGTAATTATATCTTATTAATGGAGGTACCGTCATGAATGAACGTTTGAAAGAACTACAAACTTGGCTACAGGCGAATGAGGCTGAAGCCGCTTTACTTACATCTACAGAGAGCATCTTCTATTTGAGCGGGTTTTTTAGTGATCCTCATGAAAGACTGCTGGCACTTGCCATTTTTGCAAATGCCGAACCTTTCCTTGTCTGCCCGCAGATGGAAGTTCCGGATGCTAAACAAGCTGGATGGAATGGAGATATCATCGGTTACACCGACATTGAAAACCCTTGGGAAAAAGTTAAACAGGCAGTCAAGGATCGCGGTTTAACCATTCATACAATGGCCATTGAAAAAGAGCATATGAATGTGGAACGTTATGAAAAGGTCCAACAACACTTCGGAGCACCGAAGCTTGTTTCCGCAGAAGAAAAACTTCAAAAGATGCGAATGATCAAATCGGAAGATGAAATGGTCAAAATCCGTGAAGCATGCCGCCTTGCCGACTTTGCGATTGAAGTGGGTGTCAGCGAAATTCATGAAGGTAAAACGGAAATGGAAATCCTTGCAGCGATTGAATACGAATTGAAAAAGGCCGGAGTGAGCCAAATGTCTTTCTCCACCATGGTCCTGACTGGTAAAAATGGCGCTTCCCCGCATGGCACACCTGGGAATACGAAGGTTCAGCGCGGCGACCTTGTCCTCTTTGACCTTGGCGTCGTTCATGAAGGGTACTGCTCTGACATTACTAGAACGGTTGCTTACGGAGATATCAATGATAAACAGGCAGAAATATATGAAACTGTACGTAGAGCACAAGAAGCTGCCGTTGCAGCCAGTAAACCTGGTGTATCCTGTTCCGAGATAGACTTGACGGCCAGAAACATCATCAGGGATAAAGGATACGGTGAATTTTTTCCGCACAGGCTCGGCCACGGACTTGGGATCAGTGTCCATGAGTATCCATCCTTGACTGAAACGAATTCACTCAAACTTCAATCCGGAATGGTTTATACCATCGAACCTGGCATATATGTTCCAAATGTTGCAGGTGTCAGGATTGAAGATGATCTATTGATCACCGATGCCGGCTGTGAGATTTTGACCAAATTCCCGAAGAGCCTGCAAATCATAAAGTGATAATGCATGAACCATTTAATATAACGACCCCCGCCTTCATTTATGACGGGGGTATTTATTCAACATATCAACTAATCGGTCCGCAGTTCATACTTCATTGCTTTATCACTGCCGTCAAACCAAATGACCAGCCATTCACTATCTATTCTTATGATTCCCCTCTCGTCACCGAGATAATAAACAACATTATCTTCCTCTTTAAAATATTCCGTTTCTGTTGGAGACCCTAAAAGCGTGAACACTTCATCTTTTGTCATGCCTATCAATTCATGTTCATTGATTAAGTCATCTACCAGGTAGACTCTCCCTTCAACATCATTTAACCATCTTTCAGTGGTGAACCTTGATTCAGATTCATTTACCCCTAACATAACCACACAAAAAATCAGAAGGGCAAAGCCAAGGCTTGATATGACTATAAATCTAATTTTGGGTTTCCTTTTATTATGCTTATTGGTATATTTCCATGAAATCCTTTGAAAAAATAGTAATAGAATAAATGGAAGCAACAGTGCTGATATACTCATTAAACTGATCGTAGCATGTACAAAATTGATGTAAGAAATAAAAATGTAATAGATCAAAGCATACAAAAGCACGTATAAATATAATGCATAGTTTACTATTTTTGAAACACTCAAAGAAAAAAACTCCCCTCTCACATTAGAGGTTACCATAAATAAACAAATAAGGTAAAAAGAATAGATATTCGTCATGCAATGATTCATCACATCATAATAAGGTTGGAATCATATAATTTACAGATTATTGGCATAAACATTCGCTAATTTGTTACAATTGAAATCAGATCCATAAGGTAAATCATTGTATAATAGGAATGAAATAGAAGGAGGAGATTCACTTGAATAGTATAGATTATAAAAATATTCTTGTAGCAGTGGACGGCTCGGAAGAAGCAGAGTGGGCCTTAAAAAAGGCCATCTACTTAGCAAAACTCAGTGACGCTACCCTTGTGCTCACACACATCGTGGATACAAGGAATTTCCCTACTGTCGAAGCTTATGATATGACTATCCGTGATCACTCTGAAACCTTTGCCAATGAGCTATTGGACAAGTATAAAACGGAAGCCATTGCCTCCGGGATTACAAAGGTCCAAACAGAAGTTGCCTATGGTTCTCCTAAAGTTCAAATTCCAAGGGATTTAGCGAAAAAGCATTCGATCGATTTAATTGTCTGCGGTGCAACAGGCCTTAATGCAGTCGAACGTTTCCTTATCGGCAGCGTGTCGGAAGGCATCGTTCGCCATTCAAACTGTGATGTAATGGTCGTGCGTACGAATCAATAAGAGAAAATGATAAAAAGCTCGTTCGCCAAATTGGTGAACGAGCTTTTTCCTGTTATTCACTTACCAGTTTTTCCGCTTTTTCAATCGCCAGCAGGACTTGGGCAAAACCTGTACCACCCGCACTGTTACGGCGTTTAACTGCCTCATAAGGATTTAATGCATCATAAATATCCTGATCAAACAACTCGGAAGCTTCCTGGAATTGTTCAATGGTCAGGTCGACTAAATAGCAGCCATTCTGGACACAGAACAATACGAGCTTCCCGACCACTTCGTGCGCCTCACGGAAAGGCATTCCCTTTGAAGCCAGGTAATCAGCTAATTCCGTCGCATTCGAGAAGTCATTTTTTGTTGCTTTTTCCATTACGTCCGTTTTCACTTTCATCGTTGAAATCATGCCGGCAAATATTTTAAGTGAACCAACAATGGTCTTAACCGTATCAAAAACGCCTTCTTTATCTTCTTGCATATCTTTGTTATAAGCAAGCGGCAGTCCTTTCAAAACAGTCAATAACCCCGTTAGGTTCCCATAAACCCGTCCTGTTTTACCACGGATCAATTCCGCCATATCAGGGTTTTTCTTTTGCGGCATGATGCTGCTTCCAGTGGAAAACGCATCATCCAATTCAATGAATTGGAATTCCTGGCTTGACCAGAGAATGATTTCTTCGCTGAAACGGGATAAATGCATCATCATTGTCGCGCTGTTGCTCATGAATTCAATGGCAAAATCACGATCACTTACCGCATCAAGGCTGTTTTCGTATATTCCCTCAAACCCCAATAGCTCCGCACTGAGGGCACGGTCAATCGGAAAAGTCGTCCCAGCTAATGCCCCAGCACCCAATGGAGAAATGTTGATTCTTTTGAAACTCTCGGTGAAGCGCTGCTTGTCACGCTCAAGCATCCAAAAATAGGCCATTAAATGGTGGGCAAACGAAATGGGCTGTGCACGCTGTAAATGTGTATAACCTGGAATAAGTGTTTCCACATTTTTCTTGGATTGTCCCAAAATCGCTATTTGCAAATCATTGATGAGTTCCAGAATCACTTTCGTTTGGTTCCGCATATACAGATGAAGGTCGGTTGCAACTTGGTCATTACGGCTTCTTCCTGTATGAAGCTTTCCGCCAACTGGACCGATTTCGCTTATTAGCATACTTTCCAGGTTGAGGTGGATATCTTCCATCTCAACCTTAAAAGTCAATTCACCCTTCTCAGCTTTTCCCTGTAAACTTTTCAGACCCGCAATGATCTGATCCGCATCTTCTTCAGGTAAAATGCTGCATTGCTTTAACATGGTTACATGAGCTAAACTGCCTTGAATATCTTCAAGGACAAGTTCCTGGTCAAAGGAAATGGAAGCTCCGAACTCATCTACCCATTCTTCGGCAGATTTCGTAAATCTTCCTCCCCAAAGCTTGCTGCTCACACGGTCACCTTCTTGCTATTGACCATGCTGTTCACTTTCGTTGGAAGTCCCCATAGCTTAATGAATCCAACTGCTGCATCATGATCGAATTCGTCCGCTTTTGTATAGGTAGCCAATTTTTCGTCATATAGGGAGTACTCGGATTTTCTTCCTTCAACAATCGCATGACCTTTGAATAGTTTCACACGTACCGTACCCGTTACATTCACTTGTGTTTCTTTCAGGAATGCAGCCAAAGCTTTTTGAAGCGGAGAGAACCAAAGTCCCTCATAAATCAATTCAGTCATTTTCTTCTCGATCACCGGTTTGAAGTGAGCCAGTTCTTTAACAAGCGTGATATCTTCAAGTTCTTTGTGTGCAGCTATCAATGTCATCGCACCAGGAGCTTCATAGACTTCACGTGATTTGATCCCTACTAATCTATTTTCAACGTGATCGATACGTCCGACTCCGTGTTTGCCGGCAATTTGATTCAACTCGACGATCAGGTCAGCCAATTTATAGTTTTTATCATTCAATGTAACCGGCACACCTTGTTCAAAACCAATTTCAATGATATCTGCAGTATCTGGCGTACATTCAAGGCTTGTAGTCAAATCATAGGCCTCTTCCGGCGGAGCTGCCCAAGGATCTTCCAGGATTCCGCATTCGTTACTTCTTCCCCAAAGGTTTTGGTCAATCGAGAACGGGCTCGCCATGCCAATCGGAACGGGAATGCCATTTTTCGCTGCATATTCAATCTCCTCTTCACGAGACCATTTCCAGTCACGAACAGGTGCAAGAACTTGCAAATTAGGGTTCAATGCTGAGATTGATACTTCGAAACGCACTTGGTCATTTCCTTTTCCCGTACAACCGTGCGCAACGGCAACCGCGTTTTCCGCTTCAGCCACTTCCACTAATTTCTTCGCGATCAGCGGACGTGATAAAGCTGATACCAATGGATATTTCCCTTCATACAAAGTATGTGCCTGAAGAGCCGTCAATGCGAATTCATCAGCGAATTCGTCCTTCGCATCAATGACATATGAACTTACCGCACCAACAGTGATCGCTTTTTCCTTAATGAAGTCCAAATCTTTTCCTTCTCCGACATCCAAGCAGCATGCCACAACTTCGTACCCTTGATCTTGTAACCATTTAATTGCAACGGAAGTATCCAAACCTCCGGAATATGCTAAAACAACTTTTTGATTTTCCATTTCCATCGTCCTTTCGTGTGAATAAAAATTCATCGTTTGTTATTTTTATTCATTCTATGATTAGTACTTTATCATCTTTATTAATGAAATACAAGGGGTATTTTAAAGATTTCGCTAAATAATCCCCTATTATTTTCAGGGAATTTACACATTGGATGCTTCCGCGAGAATATAGTAAACTAGGAGTATGATAAATCGAAAAGCGGAGGGCATATGAGAGAACTATTTATCTATGATGAAAGGCTCGGCATCTCCATTCCTGATTTGAATTTGGAGTGGGATGAATATACAAAAGGCGAGCAGCAGCAAATACTCGTACATTGGGAGAATATCAGGGGAAGCATTCCGGACCGCATCAAGGAACTGGAATCCACGATAAACCGAAAGCAGTTTCGGCTCTCCGATGAGAGTAATTTCGCCAAATCATGCCAGCTCAATTCCGAAATTGCGGAACTTGCTTCCATCATCAATGATTTATGGCTTTGGTATCGTGCCAATCAAGCCGTGACGGAAAAGATGCATAATTAAGGCCTATTCCATGCAAAAAAAGCCACAGTTTAAAACTGTGGCTTTTTTTGCATCCCTCTTATAAATCCTTGCGAAGTTCACCGACGACATGTCCCAATTCCGGAAGTATCAATTTATTCATTGCAAGCCGAACCGCCCCTGATGAACCTGGGGTGGAAAAAACCGCTTTGTTGTTCACGACTCCGGCAATTGCCCTGGATAGAATGGCAGCCGCCCCGATATCCTCTTGATAGCTGAGCATACGGAAAATCTCGCCAAAACCGGGTATTTCCTTGGTCATCAATTCTTTGACCGCCTCGATCGTTACATCCCTTTTGGCGATGCCAGTGCCCCCATTTGTTAATATGACATCAACCATGCCGCTTTGACTGCCAGAAGTGACCGCATCCTGAATCGCCTTCCGCTCATCCTTAACGATTACATATTCCGTCACTTCATGACCACTCGATTTCAATAATTCCTTCATCAGTGCCCCGCTTTTATCCGTTTCTTCATCGCGCGTATCGCTGACGGTTATCACCATGCAGCGAACTGCCTCCGTGACGGCCTTTTTATGATTCTTGACACTCATTCTCCATCAGCCTTCTTTTCCAGTAAATAACGATATTGATAGAACTTCTGGGCAAATTCACTGACATTCCGGGTCATTTGATAATTGGATCCAGCCCCGATGGCCATGCTGATGAACGGTATGCCCCGAACCAGTTTTTTGCGGAAAACGGCAATGGATAATGCTTTCAACAGCTGCTTGAGCGGCTGTTCCATCCAGGTAGGGTTTGTCAATTCTTCGATTCCTAAATAAAAATAGTCATCTTCTGCTGTCTGTACCTCACGGATCAATTCTTCCCAGGCTATTCCTTGGAGCCTCTTTGGCATCGCTCCTGCATTGAATACCTTAAGGGCCAGCATCATTTCAAACGGTGTATTCACCTCGACACCATAAGACATCGCAATCAGCTGTACGATCCTGACATTGATGACGGTCATGGCCGGAATATCGCTCCCCAGCAAAAGCAGGCCTCCCGATCCGCTCATCCCGCCTTGTGCAAAAGAATATAAGCGATGCTTAGCGATATGCTGATTGGCTATGTAATTCAACTGGTCGATCGATAAGTGATTCAAATCACTCAACGTTTCGATTTCTTCATTAAACACGCGCGCAGATGCTAAAATCCGCTCTCTTGCATCTATTTGAACTTGTGAGCTCTGAACCATGGCATGCAAATGAAAAAGCCAAGTATCAAGCTTTTCAAAAAACTGTTGTTGGACGTTTTCCGGTAGCAGGGCAAACCCCTGCTCCAACCATTTATCATACAATGCAGCAAGATCCGTTGGCTCATATTGATAGAGTTTTTCCTGCCATTCACTAATTTCATTCCAAACTTTCATTTCCCGGTTCGTGAATTCCATGCATCATGCCTCCTATGTACAGAATTGGTGGATTCTCCCTTAAGTATACCATAGAAAGAAGCATTTCTCAGAATGGATGAGGGCGATCCGGCGCTCAAGGATATGGATTGCCAATACATTATATCAACAAGAAGTCGAATTCCGCTGATGAAAATTGATAAACTTCATTCACTGGAAAGACCTCCTTACCTAAGAGATAAGGAGATCATTATAAAAAACAGGAAGTCATGCTTTCCAGGTTTCTTTCAAAGCTATTTTCACGGTATCCCTGACAATCATGATTTCTTCATTGGTTGGGATGACCATGACTTTGACAGGTGAATAAGGTGTATTGATGAACGCTTCCTTGCCCTTGGTGCGATTGAGATCCTTATCCCAATATACCCCCATGAATTCAAGTCCCTCCAAGATACGCCCTCTAATTGTTTGACTGTTTTCACCGATGCCCGCTGTAAAAATGATGCCGTCCACACCTCCCATTTTAGCTGAATAGGAGCCAATGTACTTGTGAATCCGATCTGCAAATACTTTAAGTGCGAGTTCAGCCCGCTCATTTCCTTTATCCGCTTCAACTTGAATATCGCGGAGGTCGCTGGAAAATCCGGAAAGGGCTAGCATGCCGCTTTCCTTATTCAGGACATCCAGCACTTCATCTGCAGTTTTTCCCGTCTTCTCCATGATATAAGGAATCAGTGCAGGGTCGATGTTCCCTGACCGCGTTCCCATGGTAACACCGGCCAAGGGAGTAAACCCCATTGATGTATCAATCGATTTGCCTCCCTTTATGGCCGTAATGCTTGCACCATTCCCTAAATGGCAGGATATCAATCGAAGCTGTTCAATTGGGCGGCCAATCATTTCGGCGGCACGCTGCGATACATATTTATGTGAAGTACCATGAAACCCATACTTCCTAATTCCGTACTTTTCATAATATTCAAGAGGTAAGCTGTACAAATAGGAACCTGCTGCCATCGTTTGATGGAAGGCCGTATCGAATACCGCAACCGCTGGCACATCATCAAGTATTCGCCTGAAGGCTTGGATTCCGGTGATATTGGCTGGATTATGAAGGGGCGCCAACTCGGAAAGCTTTTCGATTTCCTCTATTACATCCTCCGTGATCAAGACCGAGTCACTGAATACCTCGCCGCCATGCACCACCCGATGCCCTACGCCATCTATCTCTTCAAAGGAGTCAATGATGCGATGGTCAATGAGCTTTTTCAATAAAAGCCCTACAGCCACTTCATGATTGGGTATATCCACCGTTTCAGAAACATTTTCGCCTTCGACGCTTAAAGTGAATGCGGAATTTTTCAAGCCGATTCTTTCTACAATACCTTTTGTAATTACTTTTTCACTAGGCATCTCAAAAAGCTGAAACTTCAATGAAGAGCTGCCCGCATTAATAGCCATGACTTTTGACATCGCTCCTGCTCCTTTACTCTAAGTTAGTTCTTCCATGTTCATCTCAATGAAACGTGCTGTGTATAGTACAATCTTATCATGGCATGCGATTACAACCAAATGATAACGAAGAATTGCAATAATCATTCCTTCAAAAAAAAATGAAAGCCAATGCCTGCGGCATCAGCTTTCATTGATTATTTTTCCTCTTTAAACCAATCATCCATCTGTTGCATGACAGACCTTGTCGCTTCGAAATCCGACAACTTCGGAAGCTGTACAAGCAATGCCTTCTTCGGAGCTTCGATCCCCTCTTTTTTCTTTTGAAGGATCAGGATGCTTTTGGCAGCCGCTTCATTCTTGAACATGGAAAGCGGCAGTTGCACCATCCCTTGGATATGTGTATGCTTCTTCAGGAAATCATTGAGTTTCGGAGCTTCCTCCGAGACGAACAGGTTATTCGGGACAATGAAGAATAGGTGTCCGCCATCCTTCGCGTGTTTAACACCTTGTTCAATAAACAAATGATGTGCATACGAATGTCCCTTGTCGGCCTTCAATTCATATTCAGCTGCACGCACATCATTCGGGTAATAACCAATCGGCAAATCACTGACAACAACATCTGAAGGATCGATGAAAAGTGGCTCCAAGCTGTCCTGATTGAAAAATTCCAGTGGATGTTCTTGCAGGTTGGCACCAGCATAAGCAAGCCTGATCAAGGTTTCATCAATCTCGACACCATATGAAGCGATGTTCTTATCAGTAAGCTGATTCATGATCGCAAATAGTAAGTTCCCCGTCCCAATGGCTGGATCGAGCATGACTATCTCTTTTTGGTCCTTGGTGAATTTACCGACTAAATAGCTGACGAACATGCCGACTGCATCAGGAGTCATATGATGATTCGGCTGAACACTCTGCTGCATGCCTTTTAAAATAGCAAGCTGATATGCTTTACGGATTGCTTCCTTCTCATATTTCTCTGGTGAAAAATCCGCATAATGCTTCGCTAACCTTTTCTTCGATACTTCACTGATTTCATCCTGCAGGACTTTCCCTTGGAAGAAATTCTCGCCCGTTTCGCCCAAGGCGTCCAGATACGTACATGATAGTTCACTTTGCAATATTTGAGCTGTTTCATCAAATTCATAAAATAATTGTTCAACTGGGGTAGACTTCACTTATTAATTCCTCCTGTTTGCTTCTGTCCCTATTTTAAAGGTAAGAAGAAAGAGATACAAGCCGTACGTCCTGCTCATCATTCTTCGTTTGTTTAACTTACCGTTTTCCGTTTGATAAGGAATCTCTCGCCCACTCCCTTTTCAAAATTTTAACGATGAGTAAGTAAAAGGTAATTTAATTTGATTTTCACTTCAGGCACTCGCTTTCCGCGGGCGGTCGGGAAGCCTCCTCGGCTTGCGCCTGCGGAGTCTACCCTAGACACGCTTTTCCCGCAGGAGTCTCGTTCCTTACGTTCCAATCAACTTTGTTTTGAAATTTAGATAGAAATCTTTTGTCTAACAAAGTGGCTTGGACTGGTCACCATGAAATGTTATTCGGGGACTTGATTTCCGTTCCAGGCACTTCACTTTCCGCGGGCGGTCCGGGGAGCCTCCTCGGCTTGCGCCTGCGGGATCTACCCTAGACACGTTTTTCCCGCAGGAGTCTCGTACCTTACGTTCCAAGCAAATTTGTTTTGAAATTAGATAGAAAACCTTTTGTCTAAAAAAGTGGCTTGGATTGTCACAACCCGAACCATGAAATGTTATTGGGGGACTTGATTTCCGCTCCAGGCACTCGCTTTCCGCGGGCGGTCTGCCCTCGGCTTGCGCCTGCGGGGTTCCCCTGGACACGCTTTTCCCAGCAGGAGTCTCGTACCTTACGTTCCAAGCAAATTTGTTTTGAAATTTAGATAGAAATCTTTTGTCTAAAAAAGTGGCTTGGATTGTCACAACCCGAACCATGAAATGTTATTGGGGGACTTCATTTCCGTTCCAGGCACTCGCTTTCCGCGGGCGGTCTGCCCTCGGCTTGCGCCTGCGGCGTCTACCCTAGACACGCTTTTCCCAGCAGAAGTCTCGTACCTTACGTTCCAAGCAAATTTGTTTTGAAATTCAGATAGAAATCTTTTGTCTAAAACGGGTTGTTTTGTTGCCCTGTAATTTTTTATTACTTGGATAGGCTCAATGAAGGCCCAAACAGAATACCATGCATGAGGTGGTGATTATATATGGATAATCAATATCAAAACTATCATGGGCAGGTTAATCCGGTAAATCAGCAACATGATATTCAGTCAGCAGATGAATTTAACAGGCAACAACAGGGGTTTCAACAAGGTTTTCGTCAAGGATTTCGTCAGGGGTATCGACAAGGATATCGAGAAGGATTTCGAGCAGGGCAACAAGCGGGGTTTTTCCCAGGACCAAGACAAATGCCATCGTGGCCTAATGAAATTGACATAAGAGTTGGAACACCTAATGGTCAGGAATGGTCTGGCAAGGTTGTTTTACCACAAAATGGTCCGACATTCGAGCCTTAACTGAATCCAGATATAATAAATGATACCCTTCAAATGAAATGTATCGATCGACACAACTTTCCAATGAACATTAAATCCTAAAAAGGACCTGTCCACTTCAACGTCATGGTTTTTATCACCAAGAAAATCAATATTATAACAAAAAACCGGGCACATTGTGCCCGGTTTCTTAAATTCGCATCTTATTTTGCCGCTTTCGCCGCTTCGATTGCACCTTCGTAATTTGGATGGTTCGTACCTTCACTCACATATTCTACATATGTGATTTCATCAGAGCTGTTCACAACGAATACAGAGCGAGCCAATAGACGAAGTTCTTGCATGACGACACCATATGCTTCACCGAATGAAAGGTCACGGTGATCGGAAAGAACTTGAACATTGTCCAAGCCGCTGGCAGCACACCAGCGTTTTTGCGCGAAAGGAAGGTCGTTACTGATCGTCAGTACTTTCACATTATCCAATTTTGCCGCTTCTTCGTTGAATTTACGTGTCTGTGCATCACATACGCCTGTATCCACGGATGGAACAACGCTGATAATGCGGACCGAACCTTTGGAGTCGTTTAAAGTAACCGGTGATAAGTCATTAGCCAATACTGTAAAATCAGGTGCTTTGTCCCCAACTTTTAGTTCTTGTCCCACTAAAGTGATCGGGTTGTTCTTAAATGTAACTGAAGCCATTAATAATTCCTCCCTTTTCTGCTATATGTACAAGCATAATAATATTTGTTTTGCCGGAATTTTGCAATTAATTGAATCAGGAAATGTGAATGATGCATGCACAAGTTCGCCATCCGAGCTTTTTTCGGCGCAAAGGAAGAATGCAGCAAAAAGAAAAACTCGGCGGATGCCGAGTCGCAATTAGAAGTCTATATCCTGTTTAGGTTCTTGGTACCTGTTTACAGCTGGTTGACTGCCGCCTTGGTATTGATTATTTCCTTGGTTTTGATTATTGCCTTGCTTTTGATAATTGTCTTTCTTGGATAGCATGGACTGAATCTTATCGACGACTTGAGGAGCTAAATCCATCATTTTTTCTAGAAGGTGCGTCCCTTCATCGAGATGAATCATTTTCACTCCATGGGAACCGACAATCAAAAAGGCAATTGGTGTTATGGAGACCCCACCGCCGCTACCGCCGCCAAAAGGCTGCTTGGAACCGCCTTGCTGTCCTTGATGGTTTCCATCCATCACAAATTCGCTGCCACCGGCTGCAAAACCAAACCCCACTTTGGATACAGTTAAAATGACACTTCCATCCGGAGTTTCTACCGGATCCCCAATGATCGTGTTCACATCGACCATTTCTTTAAGATTTTCCATCGCTTCTTTCATTAAACCTTGGATCGGATGATCTGACATTTAAATTCCCTCCACTCTATAACGATTGTTTATTGGAATCACCTGATAGCTTCGCTAATTTACTCGACTTGAAATGTGGCTTTCCGCCTTTCCAATAACGAAGCAGTTTTATTCCAGTCACCATAGCCTGCCCGATTCTGAATTGTAATATGCAGGAAATCGACGTATTTGCCTGCCATCTCTGAAAGTCGGGTGTAATGGAATAGGAGGGCATGATCCGAAAGTTGAAATAGGTTGTCAGCAAACCGATGATTGAACCTTTAAGTGCCCAGCATGCACCAGTTAAAACACCGGTGTGTGCAGCGTTTTTAGTACCGACCTTACTATGCCAGGTGAATTTTTTGACTTGGATTTCCCCAGCGAATTTACGGACGATCTTATGGAATCCGATTATATGCTGAAGCGTTTCCAGAATGTCTGCGAATCCGTCCCGCAAATCTTCGGCTGTGATTTTTTTCTTTTCTTCCTTATTTGTTTTTCCGTTCATTTCTTGCTCTTTCTTTACTACTGCAGTTCCCGAGTCATCTTCCATTTTTATGACCGGAACCTTGAATGTATAGTGAAAAAGCCCATACCAAGCTGATAATTTAATATGTATTAGGTCATTCGCTTGGACACGCTTGTAGTCGATGGACACTCTTACTTTAGTAAAAATAACAATAAGCAGCACCAAAATGAGGATACCCATAATCATCAAAAGCCACTTCATGCACCTACACCCCTTCAGCCTATCATTATCGGCATATACAAAAAAAAATAAACCTGCAAAAGCGAAAATCACGCTCTTACAGATTTATGAATGGAAGAAATCATCTTCTGATCAACACAACGCCCGTGTCTGCAAAGACATCATGCAAAGCCTGTTTCTTCGGTAATAGGCCTGCCAAGAGATATCCAATCCAGGTTACTTTTGAAATATAGCGGCCAATCAGCTCCCTGAACAATATCGTGCTCCATGAAATGGTTTTTTTCCCTTCCTTCAAGGCAACCACTTTCAGTCCAAAAATCATCTTGCCAAGGGTTTGATTCAAGAATTTGGTCATCAATACAAAGTATAAGAAAAATACGATCCCCGTTAAGAAGCCCTCTGCGGAGAACCAGAGGTCATCAGTTCCTTCATAAAATTTAAAGATGGGATGAATCAAAATCCGATTCAAGCTTCCGATAACCAATAGATCGGCTAAATAGGCCCAAAACCTCATCCAAAAACCAGCAAAATGCACTTTTTTGACTTCATCATCACCCACAGCCTTTTTGGCTGATGTAAATTCCTGCTGAACGGGAACCTCTTGATCTGCCATTAGATTGGATGAAGCGATTTGTTCATTGTTTTCATTTCTTTCCGTCATCCTTCAGCCCCCCTATTCCGCATACAAATACATTAAGCGTGGAGAATTTGAAGAGGAAAGGATTTTTGTCAAGACTGCCGTTTCCACATCATTTCCCAACATTTTTTGCGCACCCATACTGAATAATGAACCGAAACCTGCCTCATCTGTATAACGGATAACTTGAGCATCCTTTTTACCGATATCCGTTTTCATTGCGGCAATTACATCATCCAAATGGCCGAAATCATCGATTAGATGGTTTTCTTTAGCCTGACGTCCATCATAAATGCGTCCATCGGCAATTTCCCTTACTTCCTTCTCTGTCATTCCGCGTCCGTCAGCAATGACTTTTACAAATTGATCATAAGAATTATTAATCATATTCTGCAGTATTTCACGTTCTTCCCCAGTCATTTCCCGGGTTGGACTCATAATATCTTTGTGTGGTCCGCTTTTGATGGTTTCGAACTCGACACCATACTTCTTGGCCAGCTTCTCGTAATTATACCCATGCATGATGACTCCAAGTGAACCTGTCATCGTTTCTGGGCTGGCATAAATCTTGTCGGCTGGTGCAGAAATATAATATCCGCCTGAAGCAGCCATAGACCCCATTGATACATAAACAGGTTTTTTCACTTTCTTGATATCAAGGATCTTTTCATGAATCTCTGCACTTTCGACGACACCGCCGCCTGGAGAATTTACTCGAAGGATAATCCCTTTGATATCATCATTTTCCTCTGCCATCTTCAGCTTATCCATGAAGGCACGGTGATTATATGTTGCTGAACTAAGTAATGAGGCTTCTCCTGTATCTTGAATCGTGCCCTCTACATCAAATACGGCAATAACATTTGTGTAATCATCGCCTTCTATGACTTCCTCGTAAAATGCACTTTCGGAAGCAAATAATTCATCAATGATATTTTCCGTATCCGCTGTAAATAGAGTAGTGGCCGCCCCTACAGCAATAGATACAAAAAATAAAACGGCTGCGATTCCAAGTGCAGCCCAACGCTTTCCATTCATCTGTTTTCCCCCTTAAATATATGTATCCTTCTTACCATACGAACTAATACCAAAAATGTTTCATTCCATGATAAACTAAGACATATAAAATTGTAGCAAATAATCCTCAAATTGGAAATGCATTGGTCCATTTTGCACAAATTTCATTTATTGTAAACAGGGTTTAGAAAGCCCTTTCATCACCATACATACTAGGGGGGATACGATGGATACTCGAAGGAATATTTATTTTTTCCATGCACCGAATGAAGAGATGCTCAGCAAGGTTGAATACTTATCAGACTTGGCGAAGCAACATTCGTATGAAGTCATCCAGGATTTCACAAAAGCGAACATCATCGTAAGCATCGGTGATGACGGCACATTCCTGCAGGCAGCCCGTAAAACCGGGTTCAGGGATGACTGTTTATATGCGGGCATTTCCACGACAGGTAACTTGAATATGTATTGCGATTTCCACTTGGAAGACAGTGATAAAATGATTGAAGCCATGACAAGGGAGCAAATCGAGGTGCGTAAATATCCAACCATCTCTATCCAATTGGACGATCAGCCCTCCTTCTATGCCCTTAATGAACTCAGTATCCGCTCTTCGATCACCAAAACGTTCATCATGGATATTTTCATTGATCAACTCCATTTTGAAACTTTTCGCGGGGACGGGATCATCATTGCGACTCCGACCGGAAGCACCGCCTATAATAAATCGGTCAATGGGGCCGTTGTCGATCCCCTTCTCCCTTGCTTCCAAGTGAGCGAGCTTGCTTCCGTCAATAATAATACCTATCGGACCCTAGGCTCCTCATTCATCTTAAGCGGTGCTAAGACGTTGACCGTCCACCTTGAACAAAACGGACCAAGCTATCCGATCGTCGGAATGGACAATGAAGCGTTAAGCATCAATCATGTCGAAAAGGTAAAGGTCCGTTTAAGCGGTAAGGTCATCAAGACCGTTAAGCTAAAAGACAATTCCTTTTGGGAAAAGGTTAAAAGGACCTTTCTTTAAACGAAAGGCTGTTTTCACATAATTTGTTGCTATTTACCAGGTAGTGAGTTGTGGTTGCTTTCCTTGGTGCGGGCGGTGAGCCTCCTCGGCGTAAACGCCTGTGGGGTCTCACCTGTCCCGCTGCTCCCGCAGGAGTCTCGCACTTCCGCTCCAATCAACCTTAAATAGTTTCGTTTTAAAAACAACAATCTTTACGAAATGAGCCAAACGAAAAAAGGTACCGGATATGATAACCGGTACCTTTATATATGATAAAAATCTTTCGTATTTTGATAAAGGGCTTCATAAACATCCTCAATCGGCAATCCTTTAATCGAAGCAATTTGACGCACACTTTCATGCATCATGCCGGGATGGGTCCATTCCCCATTGAAAACCCCTTCAAACGGCCATGGTCCATCCGTTTCTATCATCATCAGCTTAAGTGGATAGGCCGAAACTAATTCCTGTATTTCCCTCTCATAACAAACATCAGGTGTAATCGAAATGCGGTAGCCCTTTTCGGCCATTCTTTCAACTGTCCGGATATCGCCTTTAAACCAATGAAAGTGTGCCCTTGTAATTTGATGCTTATCCAAAAGGTCGCAAACGATAGGTGCATCGTCATGAACGGCATGAAGGATAACCGGCTTTTCAATCTCTTTAGCTAAGGTCAGGAACCTCTCCAGTATCACTATATATGCTGTGTTATCAATATTGGGGTTTTCCTGCCTTAGGTAATAGGGCAGCCCAACCTCGCCTATGGCAACCATATCGTGACGATGTTCCCGCATCCAGCTCAATAATTCATACACTTCTTCATCACTCGGGAGGGGCTGCTCTGGATGAAAACCAAAGGCAGGCTTAATTCGTGAATCTTTAAGTGAAAGCTGATAATGTTTAATCGAAGAAGCCAAATTCATGGAAACAGTGAGCAAGGATTCCAACTGAACCTTTTCCATATCTTTCAGGATCTGCTTTCGCTTAACAATATCATACTTATCCAAATGGATATGGCTGTCGATGATTCTCAAATGATATCGCCTCCTTACTTAAGTAGTGAAAGTTGGCTTGAGTGCTGCATATAATTCTCTCTTCAAATGAATAAATTCATCACTAAGAAGCTGTTCTTCTCTTCTTGGCCTTGAAAATGGAACTTTCACTTCTTTGATGACAGCAGCCGGTTTTGCTGATAACACATAAATTCTATCTGATAGGAAAACCGCTTCATCTATGCTGTGAGTGACAAAAAGCACCGACCTCCGATTTTCTTCCCAAACAGACAACAGCCATTGTTGCATTTGCAATCTAGTCAGTTCATCCAAGGCAGAAAAGGGTTCGTCCAGGCACATCAAGTCCTGTGGACTTAAGATACTCCGAATGAATGCCGCCCTTTGCTTCATGCCTCCAGATAATTCATGGGGATATGCTTTATCGTATTCTTCTAAACCAGCTTTCATCAAAAGGTTTTTTGCCTTTTCTTTATCTCTGGTCCCAGCAAGTTCACTTCCAAGCAAAACATTTTCCAATACCGTTCTCCAAGGTAAAAGGGAAGGCTGCTGAGGCATATAGCTGATATGTCCCTTTAAGCCATTTATCTTTTTACCATCCAATGAAATGATGCCATGATCAGGCTTCAAAATCCCGCCGATCAAGTGGAACAATGTACTTTTACCGCTTCCCGATGGCCCAAGGATCGTAACGAATTCCCCATCATTCACTTGGAAATTCATATTCTCCAATATATTCTGCTTACCATCGAAAGAATAGGAGACGTCTTTAATTTCCAGCTTCACCCTTTTCGCCCTCCTTTCTCTTCCAAGAAACCAAGTATTTCTCCAGGAAAGTGATGATTCCAAAAAAAATCAGGCTCATTCCCATAATGATGAAAATGGCTACAAACACCCGATCTGTCCTGAACGCTGAAGAAGCGAGAGTCATATAAACACCAATCCCCGATTTTGCCCCAAGCCATTCCGAAATAACCGCACCCATTACACTATAGGAAGCCGAAATTTTCAGGCCGGAGAAAATGAACGGGATCGAGTGAGGAAGTTCCAGCTTCCAAAATAACTGGTTTTTCCCCGCTCCCATCATCTTGAAATAATGCTTAAGCTCGTATGGTGTCTGGCGAAAACCGTCCAATGATGCGACCGCAACCGGAAAAAAACATACAAGTGAAATCACGATTAACTTAGGCAGCATGCCAAAGCCAAACCAGATCACCAAAAGCGGCGCCAAAACAATTATAGGTATATTTTGTGATAGTATGAGCAGAGGATAAACCGCGTCCTTCACACCTGGAAATAGGTGCAGGATTGCCGCGATCAATAAGCCGATGCAGCTTCCAATAAAAAAACCTGACAACGCAAGCTCGGTTGTGGATATAAGGTGTCCGTAAAGATTGCGGGACGACTCAATTCCTTCAATGAAAATGGCCGATGGAGCGGGAAGCAGCCATTCTTCAACTTTCAATAAGACTGTCACTGACTCCCATACTATCAGCAACAATAATAAAAGAAAGAAGGGAGCCCCCTTCTTCCAAATTCCCCTTCCGATCATGCCCGATATTTCTCCGTTAACGTATCCATCGTAATCCCGCTTGGCTGATATAATATTTTCACTTGGGAAATGACATTCGGTGATCCTATTTCAATCATTCTTACATTCATTTTTTCTATCACGGCAAAAAGCTCGGAAAGCTCCCCCTCCATTGTCGTTTCAAGCGGGTGAACCTCATACTTGACACCTGATTCTTCAATGATCTTGATTGCTTCATCGACCATAGGGATGACATTTTCCCCTTTAGGAATAATTTGTATACTAATTAATGAATTGGCCATTGTATTTCCTCCTATTTTGGTAAAAATTCATTGGTAAATGCCTTTTCAGGATCGAAATCACCTTCAAGAAGCTTATTTTCAGTCATCCACTCACTGTAATTCTTCCAAATTTCAAGCTTTTGTTCACCCCATCGCGGAGCATCATCCTGATACTTGGCTGCAAGCCACTCCTGGCTTTTCTTCACTAGTTTTGGATCAAGATCCGGTGCAGACTCAATTAACATATCTGCTGCATCATCAGGATTCTTAATCGCAAACTGGTATCCTTTCGAAGCTGCATGGACGAATGCTTTAACAGTCTCGGGATCTTCTTTTATCATCTTTTCATTTGTAGTCAAAACAGGCGTATAGTAATCAAGCTTATCAGAGTATTCCGTTAAGTACACCATATTAAGCTTATCATTTCGCAACTCAGCCTCAATGCCTGTCCAACCATAATAAATCCAGGCAAAATCTATATCCCTTTTAACCGAAGTGAAAAAATCCATGTCTCCTGTATTGACTATGTCCACTTTATTTACATCCGCATTTTCCTTTTTCATGAGTGAATCAATAATGGCCTTTTCAACCGGAGATCCCCAGCCACCATACGTTTTCCCTTCAAAATCCTTGGGAGTCGTAATGTCCTTAGCCTCAGGGGAAGCGAATCCCGAAGTATTATGCTGGATGACGGCAGCTACCGAAACAATCGGCACACCCTGTACGCGGGCCTGTGTTATGCCCTCTTGATAGCTCACGCCAAATTCAGATTTCCCTGAAGCGACAAGCTTATCAGCTCCAGCTTCACCTGGCATGATAATTTCCACATCAAGACCTTGTTCTTTAAAATAACCTTTTTCCTTGGCTACATACAATCCTGTATGGTTTGTATTCGGTGTCCAATCGAGCACGACCGATACCTTCTTTAATTTTTCATTTTTAGATGCTTCTTCTTTTTCATTAGTTCCGCCTGCTCCGCATCCAGCTAAAAGGAAGAACGAAGTTAACAGTGGTAAGAATTTATTCAAGTCATTATCCTCCTACACATCTTATAAGATTCATATGCCGGAACCATAATAGGGCTCCAGGGCTATTCAAATACTGGATAAAAAAGCAAAAAACGCCCGAAGATGAATTCGGACGTTAACATACAAAACAGAAAATCAGTCATAATATGTTCCCTCCGCTGGCATCACCCAGATCAGGTTCAAAGAGTCAGCATCTAATGGATGCAATCTCAGCCAGCAGTACTGGCCCCCCTACATTTCTCGCACATATGAACTTTTCTCTCTCATTATATCAATTCATGGGGAAAAAGGAATACTAATTTGCTTCTTCTCTCTAATTGGAAAGGTATTCCTGGCACTTCAGGATATCTTGCAAATATCTTTTGGAACGAAAATCATTGAAAGCAAAATAATTCTGCCTCTTTCCGTTCCAATCATTCTTGGCTGCAACGGCGGCGGACACGTTCCAAATAGTCATTTCTTTTCAAGCATTCATATAATGAGCATTACATGTAGACATTTTTGTTTACTTGTTTTATTAAACCCTTAATTTCATAAGCAAAAGGTGGATATGTCATGATAAAGATTAATCACAAATGGTTAGATGTCAGTCAAATCCAACCAGGTACAGCCTCTGCCAAATCGCTTGAAACTCTTCAATGCTTGGCGGAAGATTCTAACGTTTTTGAATACCGGAACTTTGGGGATTTTAATTTCGAGATACAGCTGAGGAACCGAGTCATAGAGGCAGCTATTGCGTTGGATAAAAGCGGTCCGGATTTTTCCACACTTGAGGAGTCTCAATCCAATCAACGTTATTGGCACCTTTCAAAGGATGGCACCTTTACCCTTCAGCCAGGGATTCTCCCTCATGCTGCGCTCGTTGACATTTTCATGAATGGAGGGCTTTATGCCTTCGAATGCGGTACAGCAATGGTCGTCACTTTTTTAAAGGCGATTTTGGATTTGATCGGCCCTAGGAATTTCGACCATCTTTTTTCAGACCTATTTTTATATGACTTTCGCCCTCCACAGAATATGGCTCTCATTATTCATCAAGGAAGGGATTATTTACCAGGTGATTGCGTTTACTTCAAAAACCCTGATCACGACTTGGCAACCCCTGAATGGCAAGGTGAAAATGCCATATTATTAGGGAATAACCTCTTTTATGGCCACGGGATCGGGATTACCACTGCACAGGGAATCATCGATGAATTAAATAGCAATAGAAAGCCATTCGCCACCATATCAGCATTTCTGACAACGCATATCATTTCCCTGGATAGTTCCTTCTATAGACAATTCCAACTAAATAACCCCCGTGCCAAGCCCGATAACAGTCCTGCCAGCCTTTCCAATTGTATTGTTTCTGAAATAGGTTCGAAGATATACCTTTCATGACCCTGGCATTTCGCCTATGCCATAAATCCGTTTTATTGAATATCGACATAAAAAAATGCTTGGGCAGAAAATTCCCCAAGCATTTTTTCTATTCAAGCACCAATATTCCCTTTGCCTTTGAACCTGCGGGCACTTGCCTGCCCCCATTTCGTTATGGATAGTGTATAAACAGCCAAGGCCGACCATATGAACAAAAAGGCTAAAAGATGTGCTTTGGTGAAACTTTCATGATAGACGAATACCCCGATCAATAAAGATAAGGTCGGAGCGATATACTGAAAAATGCCTAGCATCGATAACGGGATCTTCTCGGCCCCTTTTGCAAAATATAAAAGAGGCAATGCCGTGGCAATCCCGCCGCCCACCAACAGCAAGCTTGTGCTCCCGTCTGTAAAGAATTGCATTTCCGACCTGTTCATCAAGTAAATCAGGTAACCTAGGGCCAGAGGCGTTACCATCATCGTTTCGAGCGTCAGCCCGATTGCCGATTCGGCCTTGATCATTTTTTTTGCCAGACCGTATAATCCAAAGGTCATGGCCAAAACAAGAGAGATCCACGGGATCGTGCCGAAATGAATGCCAAGGATCAAGACTCCGATTCCTGCAAGCAGGAATGAAATGATTTGGGCCCCGCTCAATTTTTCTTTTAAGACTATCACTCCCAATAGTACACTGACGAGCGGATTGATATAATATCCAAGGCTCGTGTCGAGGATCCGTCCTGAGTTAACGGCCCATATGAACACTCCCCAATTAGCTGTAACAAGCAGTGACGCCGTTAGTAATGCCGTAAAGAGTTTCGGATTGCCCATTATGTTTTTGACATAATCTAGAAACGCCTGCCATTTTTTCATGAACATCAATAAAACCAGCATGAACACGAAAGACCATAATACCCTCTGAGCTAAAATTTCTATTGCACCGACTCCCTGAAGGAACTTCCAGTAAACCGGCACAACTCCCCACATCATGTAAGAAAGGGCTGCATAAATCGCCCCTTCTTTTTGTTGATCCACTTTCATAACAAGCCTTCTTTCCATTTACATTCCTTTATCTAACTCCATCTAACAATTTTGTATTTCCATTTCTTTTTTTGCAACTGTTAATTTTTATCATACATGATTTTGTCATCGATGACCGTCATGACCGCCTCAGCTTTCAGGAGATCATCCGGTGCAACAGCAAAGACATCCAGATTAAACACGGTAAAATCGGCATCGTACCCTTTATTGATCACACCGCGGCGTTTTTCCTGGCCGATTGCTACAGCACTCCCTTTGGTATACAATGCGAAAGCCTCGAAAACGGAAAGCCTTTCAGACAAACCATATACGGTGCGGTCCTCACTGTTGATTTTCATCCTTGTGACAGCGGCATGAATGCCCAAAATCGGATTTAATGGTTCAATGGGTGCATCCGACCCTCCCGCACAAATGATGCCCATGTTCAAATAGGTTCTCCAGGCATAGGAGGATTCCAATAGATCGGCTGATACCTTTTCTTCCACCCACGGAAAATCGGACGGAACGAACCCCGGTTGAATATCAAAGATTACCGGCAGCTTTGCCGCACGCTCCAAAAGCTCCGGCCGTACAATCTGCGCATGGATGAGCCGGTCCCTCTGTCCCTTTTTCGGGGGGAGGGCTTCAATTGCATTCAATACGTATTCAAAAGCGAGATCGCCAATCGCATGGACAGCAATCGGCATTCCGGCAGCCCTTGCTTTTTTCACCCATTCCTGAAGCTCGTTTTCAGTGAATATCGCGACTCCATTCGTATTCTTTTGATCTACATAAGGTTCGCTCAACAGGGCTGTGCGTCCGCCTAAGGAGCCGTCGGTAAAGATCTTCATGCTGTCGAATTTGATATATCGCGTACCTTTCTGATAGCCGCCGCCTGCTGCCAGCATTTCTTCTAACGCTTCGTGATGGACGAGCAAGTTGGCGCGAAAGGCCATTTCCCGGTCCTCGATTACCGATTTAAACGCCTGATATGTCGGTATGAAGCCATTGTAGTAATGGAGGTCCTCGGTATGACCGCCAGTCAAACCTAGCTTATATGCGTCTTCTATGGCCTCTGTGAGCGCGTTTTCGATATACTCTTGATCAATGCCGGGAAGGCTGTCTAAAATAAGGTTCTGCGCCTGGCTTTCTTTAAATAATCCATTTAAACGTCCGTCAGGATAACGGCAGATCACCCCGCCTGAAGGTTCTTTTATATCTTCTTTAATATCCGCTTCCAAAAGGGCCCGGGAATTGACCACCAAGGCATGACGGCAGACCCTTTTCAATACGATGGGATGATCTGCCGATATCGCGTCAAGCTCATCCCGTAATATCAATTCAGGCCTCGGCCATTCATTTTCATTCCACCCTTCGGCAACGATCCACTTTCCGGCCGGGGTCTTTAAGCACTTTTCCTTCAAGGATTTCATGATCGACTCCCTGCTATCCATCAAAGAGAGGTCTAGACGAAGCAGTCTTTCACCATGTCCGACCAAATGAAGGTGACTATCCACTAATCCCGGCAGCATCGTTTGTCCTTTTAAGTCGATTTCCCTGGAAATATTGCCGGCATGTTCATTTTTCAAATGGTCCAGGCTGCCGGTATCAACAATTACCCCCTTTTCAGTGAAGACTGCCTCCACTTGATCATTTTCTTTAATCATCGTATAAATCGACCCATTGAACCATAACGTTCCCATTCCGGCTTTACACTCCTTATTAAATGATTGTTACTGTGCAGATATGCAGTAAGTGTACCATCTCATAACACGAATTCCCATATTTATGCTTTTACCCAAGTCCCTGTCAATAAAAAAAACGCCAGCCTTGAAGGCTGACGTTCATGCATTTCAATCAATTGTTAAGGAGTGCTTCTTCCCTTTTCCGTAAATCCACCCGTTTGATTTTACCTGATGTCGTTTTGGGAAGCTCTTCTAAAAATTCGATTTTCCTTGGATATTTATATGGAGCAGTCAATTCTTTCACGTGCGATTGAAGCGTCTTGATCAAGTCCTGGCTGTTCGGATCGATATCATCCATCAAGACGACATACGCCTTGACCACATTTCCCCTTATTTCATCAGGACTTGCTATAACGGCACACTCTTTAACATATGGATGCTTAACGAGTGCATCTTCCACTTCAAACGGTCCGATCGTATATCCCGAACTGATGATGATATCATCAGAACGACCCTCAAACCAGAAATAACCATCCTCATCCTTTTTCGCTTGATCGCCGGTGATATAATAGTCCCCGCGGAATTGCTGCGATGTCCGCTCGGGATCTTTAAAATATTCTTTAAAAAGAGCAGGTGTATCGACATGTACGGCAATATCCCCCACTACGCCAGGCGAACAAGGTTTACCGGAGTCATCGATGATTTCCACATGGTTGCCCGGAGTCGGTTTGCCCATGGAGCCCAATTTAATTTCCATGCCTTTTGTTACACCAACCAACAAGGTATTTTCGGTCTGTCCATACCCATCACGCACTTCAATCTGGAAATGGTTCTTAAAGACCTCGAACACTTTTTGATTTAAAGGCTCTCCGGCTGATACGGCACTATGAAGATGGGATAAATCATAATCATCAAGGTTATCCACCTTTGCAATCAATCGATACTCGGTTGGTGTACAGCATAATGCATTCACTTTGTAGTCCTGAAGCAGCTGAAGATATTTTTTCGCCTCGAACTTTCCATGATAGGCAAGGCCTGTCGCTCCAGTCCCCAGAACCGCCAGGAAAGGACTCCAGATCCACTTTTGCCACCCTGGGCCTGCAGTTGCCCAAACGACATCCGTTTCGCTGATTCCTAGCCAGTTTGCAGCGGACGTTTTCAAATGGGCATAAGCCCATCCATGTGTATGGACGACCCCTTTTGGATTTCCTGTCGTTCCGGAAGTATACGATAAGAATGCCATATCCTCACTCTTCGTGTCAGCCATGGTCAGCTGATCGGATTCCTCATCGGCGAGCTCATTCAAATCCAGCCAATTTTCGATTCGTTTTCCGATTGAAAACTTCAGGAGGCTTTCCGCTCCTTCTATTTCATTCAATTCGTCAGTATATTCATGATAACTGATGATTCCTTTGACATCACCATGGTTGACTCGGTACTGCAAGTCCTTCGCACGAAGCATTTCAGAACAAGGGATGACAATCATGCCAATTTTCAATGCTGCTAAATACACTTGATAAGCTTCCACCAAACGGGGGATTATGATGAGGACCGTATCACCTTTACCCAGTCCTTTTTTCTTGAAGGCATTTCCAATTTTATTTGCACTTTTTAATAAATTCTCATATGTAAGTTGTTTTTTATCTCCGGTTTCGTTCTCCCAAAGTACGGCAACTTTACCTGGATCTTTTGCATAACGTTCCATTTCACTCACTAAGTTGTAATGTTCCGGAGCCAATAAGTCTTCACGCTTCATATTCTTCCCCTCCAATTATGAACTCTTAGTACCTACTCATTATACAAGATACTTCTCTAAAATTTCTATTTATTTTTACAAATTAAAAAAGAGAGCGGGTGTAGGAATCCGCTCCCTTAAGCCTGTAGACAATTCCTAAAGTGAGTTTGCCTGCAGTTTTTCTTTTTAAAAATTCCGCTGATTTTCGAAACCCTATCCCTCTCCACCGCCTGCCTGCCAAGCCTCATCAAAGCATGCGGCTGTGGGGTCTCGGCTAGCAGGAATGTCGCATATCTCTTCATTCCTTTAAAGGATTTCAGAAAAAAACTTAAAGGATTAACTAGTCTTAAACATATTCGGGATGAGACCAGCCTTCAGTTTTTTCAATAAAACATTCCAGTTGATTTCAGAGTTCCGCTCCCTTTCCGCCGACTGTCTGCCAGGCCTCCTCGACGCAAGCGTCTGTGGGGTCTCGGCTAGCCAGTTTTTCGGCAGGAGTGTCGCACATCTCTTCCATCCAATAAGGATTTCAGAAAAAAACTTAAAGGATTAACTAGTCTTAAACATATTCGGGATGAGACCAGCCTTCAGTTTTTTCAATAAAACATTCCAGTTGATTTCAGAGATCCGCTCCCCTCTCCGCCGACTGTCTGCCAAGCCTCCTCGACGCAAGCGTCTGTGGGGTCTCGGCTAGCCAGTTTTTCGGCAGGAGTGTCGCACATCTCTTCCATCCTTTAAGGATTACAGAAAAAAACTTAAAGGATTATCAAGTCTTAAACATAATTTTGGATGAGACTAGCCTGCAGTTTTTTCAAAAAAACATTTCAGATTATTTCAGAAACCCGTTCCCCTTCGACCGACCGACTGTCTGCCAAGCTCATCAAAGCATGCGCCTGTGGGGTCTTGGCTACCCAGTTATTCGGCAGGAGTGTCGCACATCTCTTCCATCCTTTAAGGAATACTGAAAAAAACTATGAAGAGTTATCTAGTTTACCTTTAAAATTTTGGTTCGGGGCGAGAGCAATTCGGAACTCCTTTTGCCGGGAAATTGATGGAACTGCCAGACTAAAGACGAATTGGAGATGAGGAGCCAGTAGTGATTGGAACGTAAGGTACGAGACTCCTGCGGGAAAAGCGTGGCCAAGGGAGACACCGCAGGCGAGCGCCGAGGAGGCTCACGGACCGCCCGCGGAAAGCGAGTGCCTGGAGTGGAAATCATTACACATACCCACTTTCAGAAACCCGTTTCCTTTCCACTGATTGTCTGCCAAGCTCATCAAAGCAGCACTTGTGGGGGCTTGGCTAGCCAGTTTTTCGGCAGGAGTGTCGCACATCTCTTCAACCCTTTAAGGAATACTGAAAAAAACTATGAAGAGTAATCTAGTCTACCTTTAAAATTTTGGTTCGAGGCGAGAGCAATTCGGAACTCCTTTTGCCGAAAAATTGATGAAACCGCCCAACTGTAGACGAATTGGAGATGAGGAGCCAGTTTCCCTACAATATTTCTTGAAAAAGAAGTTCCAGTGATTGGAACGTAAGGTACGAGACTCCTGCGGGAAAAGCGTGGCCAGGGGAGACCCCGCAGGCGAGCGCCGAGGAGGCTCACGGACCGCCCGCGGAAAGCGAGTGCCTGGAGTGGAAATCATTACACATACCCACTTTCAGAAACCCGTTCCCTTTCCACCGCCTGCCTGCCAAGCCTCATCAAAGCATGCGCCTGTGGGGTCTCGGCTAGCAGGAATGTCGCACTTTCCTTCATTCCAATAATGTTTCATATTATATAAAACAGTAAAAAATTATGTAGTAAAACTAAGGAATTTATTAAATCGGCTTCCACGAATTAATTTTGCAAACGTAAAGAGAGCGGGTGTTAAAACCCGCTCTCTGTAGCCATATTTATGAAATTATCTGTTGAAGCCTCCGCCTAATTGTTGTTCAGCCATTTGAACAAGACGTTTTGTGATTTCTCCACCAACTGAACCGTTAGCGCGAGATGTTGTGTCGGCACCAAGTTGTACGCCGAATTCTGTAGCGATTTCATATTTCATTTGTTGTAGAGCTTGTTCAACTCCAGGTACCAATAATTCGTTTGAGCTGTTGTTGTTTGCCATGTGTGTTTCACCTCCTTGTGATTATAGAGTGTGTTAAAACACATGGCTTCATTCGCACATTTTTATTGGTAATTATAGGATACTAGAATAAGTCTTCCATCGCTTCTTCCTTATCGAAAGTCTGACCCGGTTTAACCGTTAATATTTCTGTTTCGGAGACCGCTTTTTCAATCAAGGATTCAAAGTCGACGAAGCTTTCATAGTAATTGACTTTTTCACGTTTGGGTTTCGTTTTTGGGCTTGCCGGCGTAAAGACCGTACAGCAATCCTCGTACGGCAGATTGGATATTTCAAAAGTATCGAGTTCTCTTGCTATTTTGATGATTTCTGTCTTATCCATGGTAATCAGCGGACGCAGGATCGGTGTATTCGTCACCTCATTGATGGCAAACATGCTGCTCATCGTCTGGCTTGCAACCTGCCCAAGGCTTTCACCGGTGATAAGTGCCATGGCTTCTTCCTTTTCGCGGATGCGATCGGCGACCCGCATCATTAAACGACGGGTTGTAGTCATTGAGTAGTTTTCCGGGATTTGTTTTTGAATCAATAATTGGATTTCCGTAAATGGAACGATGTGCACTTTCATGCTTCCATTAATTTCTGCCAGCTTACCTGCCAAATCAATGACCTTTTGACGTGAACGCTCGCTTGTGAACGGCGGGCTGTAAAAATGGATCGCCTCCACGTCCAATCCCCGTTTCATCGAAAGGAAGCCTGCAACAGGGCTATCAATCCCGCCTGAAAGCATCAGCATCGCCTTCCCGCTTGAACCGAATGGAAGACCGCCTGCACCCTGGATGATTTCACCTGTCAAATACACGGCTTCGCGTCTCACTTCCACCAGCAGGTTCAAATCAGGGTTCTTTACATCGACTTTTAAATCTTCTGTATTTCGGAGCAAATGCCCGCCGATTGCCCTGTTAATTTCATCGGTATTATATGGAAAATCCTTATCGGCGCGTTTTGTCGTGATTTTGAACGTGTTTACCTCTTCAAGGGTATGATTAAGGTAATACAATGCGGCCGTTTTCATCACTTCCAGATCACGCTCTATTTTTATTGCAGGGCTTAATGACTGTATTCCAAAAATGCCTTTCAATCGATCAATGACCGGCACATGGTCAGCACCGTTCAGGAGAACGTACATCCGCTCCCGGTTGGCTGTCAGCACTACGCCTTCTATATCTTTTAAACTCCAGCGGATATGTGCCTTCATTTTGTCTACAAAGCCTTTACGGTTTCTTTTCTTAGTGGAGATTTCTCCATAACGGATAATTATATGATCAAATTTCATTTAGCAACCCTCATTATTTTTTCTAAATTAGCGACTATTTTCTGTATCGCCGCCAGAACTTGCTTTGCTTCTTCCATTTCATTTCCATAGGTAGTGCTGATACGGATGACGCTTTCGGAACGAGCCGAATGATGGTACATCGCGTCCACCGTTTTGCTTACCGTCCTTTTTTTCGAAGAACAGGCACTAGTCGTCGAAACATATATTCCTTCCGATTCAAGTGCATGCAGCAATACCTCGGATTTAAGTCCCGGAACTGAAAAATTCACAATATGGGGTGCGCCCTCTTCGGGACTGTTAACCAACACCCCGTCCATTTCCTTCAAACCTTTATATAAATAAGTTTTGATTTGCTGAAGCTTATCATGATACAGCAATTGATTGTTCATACTAATACGCAAAGCCTTCGAAAGGGCGACGATTCCCGCAACATTTTCAGTGCCGCTCCTGATTTTCGTTTCCTGATTGCCACCATGGAAAAGCGGGTCGACCCGAACGCCTTCACGAACATACAGGATGCCCGTCCCCTTCAAACCGTGAACCTTGTGGCCGGAAATTGTACATAAATCCACATTGGCTTCACGCAATGATAACGAAACCTTGCCTGCTCCCTGTACATTATCGACATGAAAGAGCACGTTTGGGTATTGTTTTAACAATTTGCCCACTTCAGCAATCGGCTGTATCGAGCCAACTTCATTATTAACATGCATGACGGAAACCAAAATGGTATCTTCCCTCAATGCATCCTTAAGATCGGTTATATCAATGTGTCCAAATTCGTTAACGGGAAGATATGTGATCTCATATCCCATTCTCGTCAATGATTGGCATGCGTCTTCTACAGAAGGATGTTCAATCGCTGTCGTGATTATGTGTTTGCCGCGATTTCCCTGAGCGTGGGCTGCCCCTTTAATGGCAAGATTATTTCCTTCCGTTCCGCCGGAAGTGAAATAAATTTCCGAACTCTTCACCTTTAATAAATCAGCAATCTGCTTTCTCGCAGCGGAAAGCAGTTTTTCGGATTGCACCCCAAGTCCATGAAGCGAAGAGGGGTTCCCGAAATAGTCCGAAGTAACCTTCATGAATGATTCGATTACTTCGGGATATGGTTTTGTTGTTGCACTATTGTCAAAATAAATCATGGGTTCACCTTCCATGTTTTTATATCTATGATGGTCACTCTTCTAAATATAAGTTTCAATGTTGCTGTTGCAACTTCTAATATTAACATAATTGAATTTGAAAGAGAATGTAAAACACTGATCCAAGAATGATAGGATACCCGCTTCTTTTTATTCCAGAGAATGATTTAACTTTCCACCTAATCTACAAAAAGAAAAAAACCCGCCATGGCGGGTTTTCAGGAAAGGACTTCTTCTATGTTCGCACCGATTTTTTGTAAACTGCCTGGGTCGACCTTTTCTATGGCAGTGGCTGCCGTTTCCAATGCGGCTTGATATTCATAGCTTCGGAATTTCGCTTCGGCTTCCCTTAGGCTCTCGGCTACCATATCGTGGCTGCTTCGGTAACGATTTCCGAATTGGATCACCTTTTCGGCCAAATACATATGCTCGATCAATTCTTGGGCTTTTTCGTGGACCTTATCCACCTGTTGAACCGCTTTTTCCAAATAAATATAAACAGCGGCCATCTCAAGCGGCTTTTCTTCAAGTTTACCCTGAACGTCATCCATGCTTTCTTTGGCATCCTGAAGCACCACTTTATACTCTTCTGGAAGACCTGGAATATTGCTTTTTGAAATTAAACGTCCAGTATCGACCATTTTGCGCTTCAATTCTGCCAGTGAATCCCTGGCATCCATTTCATCTTTCCGTAAAGCCTGTAATTTAACGGTAAAGTCTTTCTGATTTTCCTGTAATTCCTTCAACTGTACTGCAAGCCCCTGCATCTCTTCGCTGATAAGCGAGCTTGCCATCACATTATCCTCCATTTTCAAGACGAGCAATTGATGGCGTTTTGAAATCTGGGCAATCTGCTTTTCCATTTTCCGTTGGGCATCGAGCTCATTTTCCGTCAAATGATACGTGTGTTGAACATGTATGGTTTCAACTTTAAGTTTATCGTTTTCATATTCAAGGTCACTAATCGTTTTCCTGAGAATTTCATCATTTTTCAAGATATACTGTTTTGAAAGTACTTCTTTTTCCAAAAGGTCATAAAGAACCTCGATGCTTTCGCGCATTTCTTTAATGCCTTTTTCCACTGCTTCCGTTTCGGCATTTTCCAATTGTGTTTTATATAGATCCAGTTCTTCCTCAAGCCGTGATATCTCCTGCTCGAATTGGATATGGCTCAACAGGTACCCCTGTCCCGACATCTCCTCATAACCATCCTTCAATTCATTAAGCTGGGAATGCAGCTCGGATTGGCTATCAACCAATAATTTTGGGAGCATTTCCATTTTAACTGACAGAACCGCCAATTTGTCCTTAATGGTGAGAACAAGCTCCCTCGCATTCAAATAATTGCCGTTCACGGTCTCTTCTTCATATTTCTGAAGGATCTGCAACACTTCATCCAAGGAGCTTTCCAGCTTATCAGCCGCTTTCCCATAATTATGCCTGTGTGCAAGCAGGGATTTCTTCAATTGACGGTAAGAATCTTTGATATCCTCAATTTCCAATCGATTCTTTTCCTCACTGCCTACGAGTTCATTCAGTTCGTATAGGATCTTTTTGATCATTTCCTCTATTTCATTCAGCTTGACTGTAATTTTGCGCTGTATCTCTTTTGATCGGCTGAAACGGTATTTATCGACGAATTCCTCGGCATCGAATAAAAGCTCTTCGACTTCGGGCATATGATCCGTAATGATGGCATCCCATTCAATGCGCCAGTTTTCGAACATTTCCTCTGTTTCACCTGTCATGTTCAATTGTTTGACTTTAGAAAGCTCTTCCAGCACGGGGCGGTGCGTGATGCTTATTTTCCAGGATTCCAGTCGATCGATTTCTTTAAAATATCTCTTTTTGAAAAAATAACCCCAAATGATGAAAATCAAAATTAATACAATTACCCCAATTATGTAATCCATGGTAAGCCCCCTGTTCTAGTCCTTACAGTCTTGCTATTTATATATGAATTGTAAAAATGTTAAATTTAATGCTTTTATGATACCATGTTAGCAATAATTTTTGACGAGAAAAATGATTTTTTTGTAGAAAATTGCTACAAATACCTGTTTTTTGGGAGGGAAGGACCATGAAAGCTGACGGTCATGTGCACACTCCGTTTTGCCCTCACGGCTCTACGGATAAATTCGATGAATATATTACGCGGGGAATCGAGCTAGGATTAAAGGAAATCACATTTACGGAACATGCTCCATTGCCACGAAATTTTCAAGATCCTACGCCTGAAAAAGACAGCGGGATGGACGCTGCCCTGCTCCTGGATTACTTTCAAGAGCTCCGCGTACTGAAAGAACGCCATAAAGACAAAATCCTGATCAAAACAGGTCTGGAGGTTGACTTTATAGAGGGGTATGAAAAAGAAACAAAAGAATTCCTCGACGAAATCGGAGAATTCCTTGATGATAGTATACTTTCCGTTCACTTCATCAAGCATCAAAACAGCTGGCATTGCATCGATTTCAGCGAAAATGGGTTTGCTGAGATTGCCAATGAACTAGGTTCAGTGGAATCGGTGTATGCCAAATATTACGATACACTGGAAAAATCAATAGAAACTGATTTAGGCATTTATAAACCAAAACGAATCGGGCACATTACGCTTGTCCATAAATTCCAGCATCGATATCCGCCGGCAGCAAGTTTTGACGAGCGGGTTTACAAGGTTCTCGAAATGATCAAGGATCAAAGGTATGAACTGGATTATAATGGAGCTGGGCTTGTAAAGCCGCTATGCGGTGAACCCTACCCTCCTGAACGATTTGCAAAGCGTGCTTTAGAACTCGGCATTCCGCTCATTTATGGTTCCGATGCCCATCAGGCTAAAGATTTGGGTCAGGGCCATCAGGCACTGATTGCAGGGTATAATGGGTAACCATATTTACACCTCAGCCCCGGCCAGCTAACAGCGGCTGCAGGTCTTCGGCAATGAAAAGGGTATCTTGCAGAAAACGCCCGACTTCATTGGCATAAATATTCGTGTAATACGCTTCCTGCGGGAATACATGAAGCACTTCCATCGCATAATGGGTATGCAGGACAGGGGCCGTCAATAATCCCTTCAACTGCAGCATATACATGGGAACGGAGACCTGCTGGAAACTCCTGCTCTTGATTCCTTGTTCCAATATATATTGAAAATAAGACTTTTCCTTTGTAAAATATGTCGAATGAATTTCACGGTTTAAATTGGAATCGAGTGAAGATTCCCCATATATGAACCTTGCAGCAAGGAAGTTTTCCCTCTGGAAAGCGAGAATATCTTTTACAAGGTTCATCAAGCAATGCTGCGGGCCTTTAAGTTCAAGCAGCGTCATGTTCGTCTCAAGGACCAGGATATATTCTTCTAAATAGGAAGTGAAACAGAATTCCAGCAACCCCTGCTTATTCTTGAAATAGTAGGCAATATTGGCAGCGTTCACTTTCGCTTTATTCGCAATATCCCGTATGGATGTAGCATGATAGCCTTTTAAATGAAATAAATGCAATGCAGCATCCACAATGGCTTGTTTCGTTGGCGTCTGGCGATTCATTCAGGCAATCCCTCGCTTTCTTTGAGACAAGTCTTATGGACTACTTCTTCACGAAAGAGCCTGAATCCTTTAGTAAGTTCTCGACAATTTCCCAACAATGGAGCATCATGATTAGAAAGTGCTGTAAAAATATGAGGAAGACAGGTGAACGCTTTTGTTTAATGTCGAAATGTATCAAGGAAAAAAAGAAAAAAACTATGAACTGGTCCAAAAACAACTACTTGCCTTAATCGAAGATGAAACGAACAGGATAGCCAATTTAAGCAATGCGGCAGCTTTACTTAATCAGTTTCTCGATGAGATTAACTGGGTTGGCTTTTATTTATATGAAGAAGACCAATTAATACTGGGACCCTTCCAGGGGCTTCCGGCCTGTGTCCGCATTCCAATGGGCAAGGGCGTATGCGGGACTTCAGCGGCAACTGAAAAAACCCTGCGCATTGAGGATGTCCACCAATTCCCTGGACATATCGCCTGCGATGCGGCATCAAGATCTGAAATTGTCATCCCGCTCATGAAGGATGGCAAATTGCTTGGTGTCCTCGATATCGACAGCCCGATAACGGACCGTTTTGACGAAATGGATCAGCAAGGACTGGAGAAGTTCGCTGAAATCCTTTCCAATCATCTATAAAAATTAAAGGGAGCGGCAACCCATGCCTGCTCCCTTTTCCATTTCAGTACCCAGGTACAAACCCTTTCCTGAACCCTTCTCAATATATAACTTCCCACCGACCCTTTTGGCATTTCACTTTTAAATGATGCAAAGGCACCCGTGGCAAGGGCTTCCAAGCAATCCCGGAAACCATCCATAATTGTTGTATTCATTATCTCATGATAAAATTGTATTTTTCCTGCCGCCATTCTCTATTCTATAATTATCACAACTGTCCTTGACTCATTGAGCAGAATATTATACAATACTCTTTGTGTAAAATATTGCAGCCTATGTGATAGCCTTTATGTTCTCATTTTGTTCCTCAATCCAGAGGTGTATCTCGTAACCCTCTGCTGCTAGGGCGAAGGTACATGAAAACAAAATGGTCATGATCGACATTCACACGGTTTTTATTTTACCAAAATAAAAACATTTAAAGGAGGAGTCATCCTATGGCTCGTTATACTGGCCCAAGCTGGAAACTATCCCGTCGTTTAGGAATTTCCCTAACAGGTACTGGTAAAGAATTAGAAAAACGCCCTTATGCTCCAGGACAACATGGTCCTAACCAACGTAGAAAAATTTCTGAATACGGAATGCAACTACAAGAGAAACAAAAACTTCGTCACATGTACGGAATCACTGAGCGTCAATTCCGCACAATGTTCGACCGCGCTGGCAAACTTAAAGGTGTACATGGTGAAAACTTCATGATTCTTCTTGAATCACGTCTTGACAACCTAGTTTACCGTCTTGGTTTAGCTCGTACACGTCGTCAAGCACGTCAACTTGTTAACCACGGTCACATCACTGTAGACGGAAGCCGCGTAGACATTCCATCTTACAAAGTGTCTCTTGGACAAACAATCTCAGTTCGTGAAAAATCACGCAACTTCTCAATCATCAAAGAATCAGTTGAAGCAACTAACTTCGTTCCTGATTTCCTTACTTTCGATGCTGAGAAATTAGAAGGTACTTTCACTCGTTTACCAGAACGTTCTGAATTGCCTGCTGAAATTAACGAAGCTCTTATCGTTGAGTTCTACTCTCGTTAATAAAAACGCTTTGTTAACAGCAATTAGGAAAACCCTAAAAACATTGATACATCAGTGTTTCTAGGGTTTTTTCTTTTTCTCCTGATTTTTAGAATGGTGTATGATAACCTGTTTAATTAGGGGAGGTTTAGAAAACTCCAATAAAAAAATAGGTTGTGGACTGTTGCTTATTTTTACGTTCTCTTGAAATAGGAGGACGTTTTTAATATCAGAGAAGAATACTTTATAAAGTAGTATAATAAGTAAAAATATAGCGAAAGCCAAGTCACCACCACATTACTTGAATTATAAATGTAGGAGAAATACAGTAACGAAATAGGCTAAGACAATTATTGTAGATAATATATTCATTTAAAATAGAAACTGTATTTGATTTCTTACTTATATTTAACTTTTATATATGGAGCACCAACACCGTATGCAGTATTTGAATAATACGTATTTATAACCTTTCCAGTCGGGCTTTTTACTATGTGTTTAAATCTCTTGAAAGTAATGTCTGACCAAACACCTAATCTACTGTATTTTTTTGAATTAGCTGGGATTGTTGTAGAAACTGAGGTATTATGAGCTACGCTAACACCCACATTAAATCCATCATAACTATAAGAACCAGAAATAGTATATGATTACCCACGAGAAATAGTATAACTGCTAGCTTTAGCCCAAGCGTTTGTAAGAGGGTGGTAGTTTAACCATTTTTCTTTTGCTGTATTAGTTTTAATGGTTGTTGTTTTAGTTTTATTACACGTTGCGCATATAGGAACAATTTTTATAATTTGGCTATCTAAATAAGCATTATAGTCTTCTACTGTATCAAAAAATACTATGGTTCCATCGTCTTTTGTTAAACTGTAAGGAGCATCAACTGTTAATTCCACATTAGCTCCTTCAATTTCTACAATGGAATCGTCTCCCCCTTCTGCTGAGACCCTTGATAAATTCAGAGATCCTATTAATAGAATAAACAGGCTGAAAAGACTAAGAAGCTGAATGTAAAACTTTTGGTTATTAATTCTCATTTTTTACCCCTCTTTTTTCTAAATTTTCTGATAATTACAGCATACACTTTTTATTATATAATACAAATTAACTAAAGAGAGGTGATATTATGAAATTAATAGCCGGAACTATAGCATTATCTGTTTCTTTTATCCTATTTATTTATTTGTATGGCTTAAAAGTAGATTACTCTATTAAATACAACGGAAGCTTTTATACGTTTCCAGCAATACTATTATTGATAGCCTTGTTTTGTTTTGTTTTGTATCAATTATGAGGAAAAACAACAAAGACTAAACAAAATAAAATGTTGATTAGCTAAAAATCCTGACTCAAATTCGAGTAGACGTGATGGAGATTCCAGAAAATCATGATAATCTGTTACAGCATACATTCAATGAAAGTAATTCTTACCTCCTTCTTATCTGCAGAAATCTCTTGCCTATTGGAGCTTAGACAAAGCTGTTTCGGTACCTTTTCAAAGATAGCATCAAGTTCCAGGATCAAACCCTTCCATGTAAGATTGGCTTTTGCTCCCTTTTAAATGTGACTACTGCAGATTTAGACTTAGGTTTCCATTCTCCTCCCCCAATCAAAATCATAGCTTATCCTCCCGACGGTTGTGGGTAAAGCGACTCTAGGGGGTGCCCGCGGAAAGCGAGTGCCCACGTTCCAATCAACGTTTTTTTCACAAATTATTACAGAACAAAGCCCGGCTGGGATTCAGCCGGGCTTTGGACAATCATTTCACTAATGTGTATTTCTTCTTGCCGCGACGAATGAGGATGAACTCCCCTTCAATCTTGGCGGCTTCCGTCACTACATATTGCAGATCGGTCACTTTCTCCCCATTTATGGAGATTGCCCCGTTCTGAATATCTTCACGGGCTTGACGCTTAGATGGCGAAATTTTCGCTTCAACGATTAAATCGACCAAACCGATATCTTCCCTGCTTTCACGTTCGAAGCTAGGGACATCTTTAAAGCCCAATTTGATTTCCGCTGCACTTAAATTCTTCACCTCACCGCTGAATAGGGCGGCAGAGATTTTGATCGCTTGGTCAAGAGCTTCCTGACCATGAATCAAACGGGTCATTTCTTCCCCTAAAGCTTTTTGCGCTTTACGCAAATGCGGTTCGTTTTGTACGGATTGCTCTAACTCTTCAATCACCTCACGAGATAGGAATGTGAAGAATTTAAGGTATTTCACGACATCTGCATCTGCTGTATTGATCCAGAATTGGTAAAATTCATAAGGAGTCGTTTTTTCCGGGTCAAGCCATATCGCTCCGCCTTCCGTTTTACCGAATTTCGTTCCATCCGCTTTCGTTACGAGCGGGATCGTCATACCGAATGCTTTGGCATTCTCATCATTGGATTTCCTGATCATTTCAAGGCCGGTCGTAATGTTCCCCCATTGATCACTGCCGCCTATTTGCAATTTACAGTCGTAATTGCTGTATAAATGGCCGAAATCAATTCCTTGTAAAATCGTGTACGCAAATTCAGTGAAGGAAATTCCCGTATCCAAGCGGGAAGCAACCGTATCTTTTGCCAGCATGTAGTTAATGCCGATGTATTTCCCGTAATCACGAAGGAACGTAACCATATCGATTTTGCCTATCCAGTCATAGTTATTGACCATGACCGCACCATTTTCACCGTCGAATTCAAAGATGTGGGATAGCTGCCCTTTTATGCAGTCTGCATTATAAAGCACTTTTTCCAGCGTTTGCAGCTGACGTTCCTCTTTTTTACCGCTAGGATCACCGATGAGTCCTGTCGCACCGCCTACCAGCACAAGGGGACGATGACCGTGCTGCTGGAAACGGCGCAATGTCAAGAATGGCAATAGATGACCGATGTGCATGCTATCCGCAGTTGGATCGACACCACAGTATAAAGAAATTTTCTCTTTTTCCAAAAGGTTCTTAAAACCTTCTTCATCCGTTTGTTGATAAATAATTCCTCTCCACTCGAGGTCTTTAAGCAATTCCATTAAATATTCCTCCTCCATCTTAGAAAAAACCCGCAAAAAGCACACAAAAACGCCCCTTCATAAATATGAAGGGACGAATGAATTCGCGGTACCACCCAACTTGAGGACATAATACGCCCTCCGCTCAAGACGAATAACGGTCGTCAGCCGTTTCCTGCTACTAATCATTTCACAGCAAATGCTCCAGGAAGTAATTCATCATACCATTTGTACCGATTTCCACTAACCACCGGCTCTCTGAAACAGGGATAGTCTGACTACTGGGTCCTATCATCGCGATCATTTAATCATTTTATTGTTGTTAATAAACTTTTATCATACATAAGAATCCTTGTCAACTTCACCCTACAGATTATAGAAAAATAAGAAAGATGCCCTTTCCCCTACCGGTTGTATGCTATAATATATGTGATTTCAGGGGGTATGATACGATGAATAATAATCAAAAAGATAGATTTCAAACAGTCTGGAAGCAGCTGACCCGTTTTTTCCAAAGTGAAAAAACACATAAGAACGCGCGGGTTACATACCAAGTCATTTGGAATTTAACACTGATCCTCATTATTGTCGGGATCCTAGGATTCTCATTCGCCGGCGGCGTCGGAGCCGGCTATTTCGCTGCCCTCGTCAATGATGAGCCAGTACGCTCAAAAGAAGATTTGAAAAAAGACATTTACAATTATGAAGAGACCTCTGAAGTATACTTTGCAGATGAAGTATACTTGGGCAAGCTTAAGAGTGACCTTGAGCGTGAGGAAGTGTCCATCGATAAAGTTTCCAAGCATCTTAAAAATGCAGTCATCGCTACAGAAGATGAGTATTTTTATGAGCATGACGGGGTTGTCCCGAAAGCCATCCTGCGTGCGATTTACCAGGAATTTTCGAATGCAACCGTCCAATCGGGAGGAAGTACATTAACACAGCAGCTCATTAAAAACCAGATCCTGACCAACGAAGTATCATTTGACCGGAAGGCAAAAGAAATCCTTCTTGCGCTCCGGGTCGAAAAGTTCTTTGAAAAGGAAGAGATTTTGGAAACCTACCTAAACGTCTCCACGTTAGGTCGAAATTCTTCCGGTCGGAACATCGCTGGAGTCGAGTCGGCTGCTGAAGGTATTTTTGGCGTGGAGGCCAAAGATCTGACTCTGCCCCAATCAGCTTTTATTGCTGGATTGCCGCAAAGCCCTTTCGGTTATACACCATATACTCAGCAAGGAAAACTGAAAGAAAATCAAGAACCCGGCATCAACCGGATGAAAACCGTTTTAAAGCGGATGTATAGTAACGGATACATAACAAAAGAAGAATATGATAAATCGAGAACATACGACATAACAAAAGACTTTATCGGTAAAACGGAGATGCCATCCGAGAAATATCCGTGGCTCACCTATGAAATTGAAAAACGCTCCATTGAAATCCTCTCTGTCAGTCTCGCAAAAGACGATGGATATGAAGAGAAAGATTTAAAGAATGATGATTTAAAAGCTCAATATCTAGCACTTGCCGATCGTAAGCTGCGGCAAAATGGCTATAAGGTATATACGACCGTCAACAAAAAGATTTATGACAAGATGCAGGAAGTAACGAAAAACTATCCAAATTTCGGGTACGATAAACTGGCGCAAGTCCCCGACCCGGATACGAAAGAAATGAAGACCGTGAGCCAGCCCGTAGAGGCCGGAGCGATTCTTATCGAGAATAAAACAGGGAAAATCATCAGTTTCGTAGGCGGCCGCGATTTCAAGCGGGAACAGACGAACCACGCCACCGCATCATTGCGCTCGAACGGATCAACGATGAAGCCGCTGGTGATATATGGTCCAGGCATCGAGCTGGGCAAGATCTCGCCTGGCAGCGTATCGGCCAACGTGCCGATCTCCATTCCAACAGGAGGCAAACCGTGGAGTCCAGGAAACTATGGCGGCGGCAGCTATACGGGAGTATCGACTGCCCGCGAGGCCCTGAAGAATTCCTATAACATCCCGGCAGCGCTCTTTTACAAGAAAATCATCAACCTGAGCCCCGCTTCGTATTTGGAAAAAATGGGCTTCTCCACCGTGACGAAAGGGGATTACTCCAATCTTGCCTTGTCATTGGGTGCGATGGATAAAGGTGTAACCGTTGAAGAAAACGTCAATGCATATGGCACTTTTGCCAATTCAGGAGAATTCATCGATGCTTATATGATCGATAAAATCGTTTCGAAGGATGGCAAAGTCATCTATCAGCATAAAGTGAAACCAGTGGATGTTTTCTCTCCGCAAGCCGCTTACCTGACGCTCGATATGATGCGTGATGTCGTAAACAGCGGGACGGCGGCCTCGGTCAGGAACCGCCTTGCCTTCTCAAGCGATTGGGCAGGTAAAACCGGTACTTCACAAAACTATTGGGATGCCTGGTTTGTAGCCAGCAACCCGAATGTATCGTTCGGGACATGGCTCGGTTATGACAAGCCGAAATCCTTGCAAGGGACTTATAATGGACTTGAATATAATAAACGTAATTTATATTATTGGGCAGATCTGATCAATGCCGCATATAAAGTCGACCCTAAACTCATCGACCCCGATAAGCGATTCGAAATGCCTGGCGGAATTGTCAGCCGTTCCTTCTGTGGCGTTTCAGGACTGCTTCCTTCAAGCTCATGCCAAAAGGCCGGGCTTGTCAAATCGGATTTATTCATCGCCAAGTATGCTCCATCCAGGGCGGATGATAGTTTCATAGATGGACAATATGTATCAGTTGGCAGCAAACGCTACGCAGCCCTTCCGCAAACACCTGGCGAATTCAAAAGCGGCGGGTTCATGCTGAATCCAGATTCCTTTGCAGATATCGGGTTGAGATATGTCGTTGACCCGGGATCCGTGATTCCCGGAGCCGAAAAATCAGGAAATGTCGTCGGGGCGACAGCGAAATTGAATGATAATGGCAAAGCACCAGATCCCCTATCCATAGCGATCAGCAACGGTAAGATTACATGGGGCTTGCATCATGAAGGAGATGTCGTCGGTTATCGTGTCTATAAAGACGGCAAAAAAGTGGCGAGCATCAATGCTGGGGAGAATCTTGTTTACAAAGTCGGCTCTGGCGGATCTTATTACGTAACGGCTGTCGACATTGTCGGTAAAGAATCAGCCCCTTCCCAACATGTTGAAAGCGGCGCTAAAAAGACAAGTTCCAAAGAAGATTCCGCGAAAAATAAAGATGATCGCGGAAAAGATAAAATAGTTAACGAAGTTAAAAAAACAGACTCAAAAGAAGAGAACGGTCCAGACAAAAATACAGATACAAATAAACAACCGGAAAAAGATATACAACCAGAAAAAGAAACGGAAACGGATAAAGAAAAAGATCCAGTTCAAGACAAAGATCAAAACAAAGAGAATACAGATAAAGAAATTCAAGGGAACGACAAAGTTCAAGGCACAGTCAATGATCAAGAGCAAGAAACGGATAAAGCGGAAGATGAGGAAGAATGACACTCTTGAACTAAAACAGGCTGTCGGGTAACCCCGACAGCCTGTTTCCTTATAATCTCCCAAAAAGGCATCCATGAAAGTGACAATGGATGCCTTTTTCATTTTCAATGATCAGTATGACTCAGTTTCTCAATCCTCCATCGATGATAAATCACCGGTTGGCAAATCAAGTTCCCAAGCTTTCAAGACACGGCGCATGATTTTACCGCTTCTTGTTTTAGGAAGTTTATCCCTGAATTCAATTTCACGAGGTGCTGCATGTGCTGCTAAACCATGCTTCACAAATGTACGAATATCCTCAATCAACTCATCGTTCGCATCGTATCCGTCACGAAGGGCGATAAACGCTTTGATAATCTCCCCCCGAACCGGATCCGGCTTACCGATGACCCCCGCTTCAGCTACAGCTGGATGCTCGACCAACTTGCTTTCCACTTCGAAAGGTCCGACCCTCTCCCCTGCCGTCATGATGACATCATCAACACGTCCCTGGAACCAGAAATAACCATCTTCATCCATGTATGCGGAATCTCCGGAAACATACCAATCACCTGGCATAAAGTAAGATTCATATTTCGCTTCATTCTTCCAGACGGTCTTCATCATCGAAGGCCAGCCTTTCTTGATGGCAAGGTTCCCCATTCTATGCGGCGGAAGCTCGTTGCCTTGATCATCCACTATTGCCGCTTTTACGCCAGGAATCGGTTTACCCATCGAACCCGGTTTGATTTCCAGGCAAGGATAATTGCAGATGACCTGAGCCCCGGTCTCCGTCATCCACCATGTATCATGGATCCGATGATTGAATACCTTCATTCCCCAGCGCACCACTTCCGGGTTCAACGGTTCACCGACACTTAAAATATGGCGGAGAGTGCTTAAATCGAACCGCTTAACGATCTCGTCACCCGCGCCCATCAGCATCCTGAAGGCAGTCGGTGCACTATACCATACCGTGACACCAAAGTCCTCCAAGGTCTTGTACCAGGATTCAGGCTTGAAACGCCCGCCTACAATGACATTCGAGGTCCCTGTCAGCCAAGGTCCAAAAATCCCGTAAGACGTCCCTGTCACCCAACCAGGATCCGCTGTGCACCAATACACATCCTCATCCTGCAAATCAAGGACCCATCTTGCCGTTTGATAATGCTGGATCATCGCATTATGAACATGAAGCACCCCTTTTGGTTTTCCTGTGGAACCAGAGGTATAGTGAAGAATCAGACCATCATTCCGATCGACCCATTCAATGTCGAATTTTCTGTCGGCTTCTTTTAATTTCTTATTGAAGTGATGGTACTTTCCTTCTTCTTTTATATTTTCCCCCACCAGGAAAATATGCTTCAAATGGGGTAATTCATCCACTGGCACGCGTGGCAACAGTTCAGGTGTCGTCACAATCACACTTGCCTCACTATCTTCAAGACGATCCCTTATGGCGCCTTCCATGAAGGCTTCGAACAACGGCCCTACGACCGCCCCGGTTTTAATCGCACCCAACAATGCAAAATACAGCTCCGGGGAGCGAGGCATGAAAATGAAAACACGATCACCTTTTTCCACATTGGCAATGTTCTTGAATACATTGGCCGCTTGGTTCGTATAATCTTTCATTTCCTTGAATGTATACTTTTCATTTCTTTTATCGTCTTTGTAATAAAGGGCCACTTTATTCTTTTTGTATGTTTCGACATGGCGGTCAATGGCTTCATACGCAAGATTCACTTTACCGGTTTCAGACCAGGAGAATTCCTTTTCCGTCTCAGACCAGTCAAACTTATTGTATTTTTCATCATAATTCTTTAAATTAAAATTACCTTCCACTACTGGCAACGCTTTCACATTCATACGACAAACTCCCCCTTCATTCGGCTCTATATTTTTATTATAGTATAAGAATCGAATTATCTCAATTTTTAAAATATTGGTCGTTTCCATATTAGGGAAATCCCTTCTTGGTGAATATTGAGAGTTACTGGTATATGGTTAAGGTCAAGGTGCATCCATATGATAGCCGGGAAAGAAGGGGCACTGTAACAAAAGCGCCTTGAACTTTCTGAATTATGCCCCTTGTTTTCATGTATAATTTATGTAAGCTTTCCATTCCGTTTAAAAGCGATGCTTCGGAATGCGAGAGTGTAAGATTACTATATAACAAGGGTGGTGAAAGAATGGAATATAGTAAGACCTTTTACACTAAGGAACTGCAGACATTAAGCGGAACGCTCATCATCGAGGGACCGTTAAGCGGAGAAAAAATGTCCGCTTATGAGTTTCATGAAGACTTGGTCGCCTTTCGCCCCCCTGCATTGCAGCATAAAGCGTTAATAGAGATAGCAGACTTGCCTGAGGGCAGGATCTTCATCGCCCGTGAAAATGAAACAATCGTGGGGTATGTAACTTACTTATATCCCGATCCCTTGGAGCGCTGGTCTGAAATCAAGATGGAGGACCTGATTGAGCTTGGTGCAATCGAGGTCATCCCTAAATACCGTGGTGCCTCGGTCGGGAAGAACCTGATCCGCCTTTCAATGGAAGACGATTCGGTTGAAGACTTCATCATCATCACCACTGAATACTATTGGCATTGGGATTTGAAAGGGACAGGGCTGAATATTTGGGACTATCGCAAGGTCATGGAAAAAATGATGAGTGCAGGTGGCTTGGTCTACTTTGCAACAGATGATCCTGAAATCAGTTCCCACCCGGCCAACTGCCTGATGGCCCGAATTGGCAAAAGAGTCCCGTCGGAATCCATCCAGAAGTTCGACCAATTGCGTTTTATGAATCGGTTTATGTATTAAAGAGGAGAGGAAGAGGAGGAAGGAAAATGATTGTTGAAACAATAATGAATGAGGATATCATCACCCTCACTCCAACGGATACCATCCATAGCGCTGTCTTGATCATTAGGGAGAAACGAATTCGCCATATACCCATTGTCGATGACAGCTTTCAACTTGTGGGATTAGTCAGCGACCGTGATATTCGGGATGCTGCCCCTTCTATTTTCCGTACCGAAGAATACAAAAATGATTTACAAAAACCATTATCAAGCATCATGAAAACGGAAATAATCACGGGGCACCCGCTTGATTTCGTGGAAGAAATCGGGGCTGTTTTTTGTGATAACAATATCAGCTGCCTTCCAATCGTAAAGGGCAGGAAGTTAGTGGGCATCATAACCGGTACTGATTTACTTCATTCATACGTTGAGTTGACAGGAGTCAATCAGCCCGGTTCCCAAATCGAAATCAGAATCCCGGATAAGGCAGGTTCCCTTCATGATATTGCCCATATTTTCAAAAGGCGCAATACGAATATCCTGAGCACCCTTGTTTATCCTGAAAAAAATGGAACCGATTATAAAATTCTTGTAATTCGTGTACAGACGATGAATCCATTTATGGTGGTGGAGGATTTGAAGAAAGAAGGCTATACCGTTTTATGGCCTAGTCTACCGGGGATTTCACATGAATGATACATCCCTTTTCGTCTATTCGGATGAACTCCTTACCTACAAATTCAACGATGAGCATCCATTCAATCAAAAACGCCTTAAACTCACGCTCGATTTATTAAAAAAACACCATGCCATCAATGATGATCAAATTATCAAGCCCAGAATGGCTACAGATGCAGAATTGGAACTGATCCATGATCACCATTATGTAAACGCTGTCAGATTAGCGGGCCAGGGAAAGCTCCCTCCTGAAAAGGCAGAAAATTATGGACTGGGAACAGAGGATACCCCTATCTTCCCCAATATGCATGAAGCAAGCGCCTTGCTTGTAGGCGGTACCTTGACGGCTGTGGATGCCGTCATGACCGGTCAGTCCCTGCACGCACTTAATCTTGGCGGTGGCCTGCATCACGGTTTCCGCGGGAAAGCCTCGGGCTTTTGCATTTACAATGATAGTTCGGTCGCAATTAAATACCTGCAAAAGAAATATGATGCGCGTGTCTTGTATGTCGATACCGATGCACATCATGGTGACGGAGTCCAATGGTCATTTTATGATGATCCCGATGTATGCACCTTATCCATTCATGAAACGGGGCGCTACTTATTTCCCGGCACCGGCACGATTAACGAGCGGGGCCAGGGAAAAGGCTACGGCTATTCATTCAACATCCCGGTCGATGCGTTCACTGAAGACGAATCCTGGCTCGAATGCTATAGGGCTTCCTTTAAAGAAGTCATTGAATACTTCAAACCGGATGTCATATTAACGCAAAACGGAGCCGATTCCCATTATTACGATCCGCTCACCCATTTATCTGCCACCATGAAGATTTTTAGGGAAATACCAAAGTTGGCCCATGAAATGGCCCATAAGTATTGCGAAGGACGGTGGATTGCAGTAGGCGGCGGCGGATATGATATATGGCGCGTCGTACCGAGGGCATGGGCAAGGATCTGGCTTGAAATGACGGATAATGACATTTCAGGTCCCCTATCAAAGGAATGGCTCGATAGCTGGCAGCCTGAGTCCCCTGTTCCCCTACCGGCTGAATGGGATGACATGGAGGATATATACGAACCCATTCCGAGAAAGCCTGAAATTACCGAGAAGAATGCCCTGACGCTTGAAAAGGTCCTTTATCCCATCAGGTCTTCCAAGCAAACATCGAAAAGCAATGAACAAAGTTAACCAAAAGATCGTTGAAAAACGATCTTTTTTGTTCGGTCATCATTTGAGAAAAAAAAAGAGAGTGCCCTCGGGACACTCTCCAAACCAGTTTATTTCGTTGATTGACGGTTTTCAATCCGATGCGGCAGGATCACCTTTTCTAGACCTTCCTCCACTTGTTCTTTATTCATCAACTTTGTAAGAAGCCTCATCGCAACCGCACCAATATCATATAAAGGTTGAACGATTGTCGTGATTTGCGGACGCACCATCAATGTCAATCTCGTATTATCGAAGCTGATCACTTCAAAGTCTTCCGGCACATTATACCCTTTGTCCTGTGCGGCATGGACAATACCAAGCGCCATTTCATCAGCACCGGCGATGAATGCCGTCGGCCTGTCTTCAACTTCCAGGTACTTTTCAAAAGATTCAATTCCTGAATCATATGTATAATCACCTTCAACAATATACCTTTCATCAAATGAAAGACCAGCTTCTTTCAATCCTCGTTTATATCCAGTCAGTTTCATTTCATTAATCAGCGCGGAAGGGTTTCCGCTTACAAAAGCGATATGCTTGTGGCCTTTATTAGCAAAGAAGGTCACTGCGTCAAATGCCGCCGCCTCATAATCAATATTAACAGATGGAACTTGCCCGCTTTCATCTACCGAACCTGCCAGAACGATTGGAACCGGTGAATTCGTAAACTCTTTGACATGCTCATCAGAAATGTTGCCGCCCATGAATACGATGCCATCCACTTGTTTTCCAAGCATCGTATTCAGCAAATGGAATTCCTTATCTATATTTTCATCAGAACTGCTTAGAATGATATTGTATTTATACATGGTCGCTATATCTTCTATGCCCCGTGCCAATTCGGCAAAAAAGATGCTCGAGATATCCGGGATGATTACCCCGACAGTAGTCGTTTTCTTTGAGGCAAGTCCCCTTGCCACTGCATTCGGTCGGTACCCTAACTTTTCAATCACATCGGAAACTTTCTTCCTTGTTGCAGGCTTTACATTTGGATTCCCGTTAACTACGCGGGAAACGGTGGCCATGGAAACATTCGCCTCACGTGCCACATCATAAATGGTTATATTATTCATTCATCCATTCCTCCATTTCTTTCATTTTCCCCATAAAAGACCCGAATTATTTCGGAAAAAAATCTTTTATGCGTTTTTCTCTATAAGGAAGATTATTTTAGGAACGATCTGCCTAACAAAAAAACAGTCCTACTCTCTTCTCAGTCAAATATTCAATACCCTATTCAAGTATAAAATTCACATAGATATCACTTTATGTATGACTCAATCTTCCGAACAGTTCTCATTCTTGTTATTTATCATACGATAGTCGAATCTTTCCTGCAATCCAATAGTGCTTATTTCGAAGGTTTTTCTGTAAAAACTAGTATTTTACCATTAAAAAAAGCCCTTGCCAAGTTGGTAAGGGCCGTAAGTAGATCAATTCAAGACATTCTTAGCTTAAACAGTTACCCAGTTCAAACGTTTAATTTCATCGTAGAATTCATCAAATTGTTTGAAGTCCATTTGCTGTGCAGAATCCGATAGGGCAACGGAAGGATCCGGATGCACTTCAGCCATAACACCGTCAGCACCGATTGCAAGAGCCGCTTTAGCCGTAGGAAGCAATAGATCGCGACGTCCAGTTGAATGCGTTACATCAACCATGACCGGTAAATGTGTTTCTTGTTTTAAGATCGGTACAGCAGAGATATCAAGTGTATTTCTTGTTGCTTTTTCGTAAGTGCGAATACCGCGTTCACAAAGGATGATGTTGCCATTGCCCTGCGACATGATGTATTCCGCTGCATGAATGAACTCTTCAATCGTTGCAGCCAGTCCGCGTTTTAACAGAACTGGTTTATTTACTGCACCTGCCGCTTTTAGCAAGTCGAAATTCTGCATGTTCCGCGCCCCGATTTGGATGACATCGATATGATCGATCGCCGCTTCAATATCATTGGCACTCACGATTTCACTGATGACTGCCAAGCCGTATTCATCAGCAACGCGTTTAAGTATTTGTAAACCTTCCAAACCAAGCCCTTGGAAGTCATATGGAGATGTACGTGGCTTAAAGGCACCGCCGCGCATCAATTTCAAACCTTTAGCTTTAATGACTTCCGCCACCGCAGCTGTCTGCTCATAAGATTCAACGGCACATGGTCCGAAAACGAAGCTAGGGATCCCGTTACCTACCAATTCACCCTTGATGTCGATGATCGTGTCTTCAGCTTTTTGTTTTCTTGATACAAGAAGCGTCTTCTTCTGATCATCCTTTTGCAGCTCCAAGCCCAATTTAAAGATTTCTTTGAAAATATGTTTAATCGAACCAAGATCAAGCGGTCCTTGATTATTGGCTTCGATAAGATCCAGCATTGTTCTTTCACGGACCGGATCGTAACGGTTTACACCTTGTTTTTCTTTAACGCGACCAATTTCCTGTACAAGTTCAGCACGTTGATTAATAAGATGTAATAACTGAAGGTTCACATCATCCAGTTGATTACGAAGTCCATCAAGCTCTTTGTTGCTCATTACAAATCCATCCCTTCGTTTTTTAAAATAGAAATCGGTTCAGCGGATTCAAACTAAAAAATATCCCATCCGGATCCTCGAACATCCACCCCGATTGTTTTATCAATGAAAAATTTAGAATATTTCATGTATGATTAAATCAATTATAAATGAAGTGTCCATAAATGTCACTATATTTTTCTTTAATAATTAAACGCTTTTAAGCATTAAAGTTATAAATACTTAAAACTAGGTGCCGCTCATGCCAGAAAAACGATTACACAGAATATTGAAACACAATCCGTTGTAGGAATTATATTGGAAATAGAACAGGAAAGCTATCATTTAATTGATCATTTTTCACAAGAACATAGAAAAGTTTAAATTTTCTGCCACTCGTCCGAAGCCGAGAAATGTTTAAAGAGTCTTTACGGAAGGGCCTTCCTAGAAAAGGTTTCCCCAGGATTAACATCCTTAGGCCCGCCAATCAATGGAATAATAAAAGGCCGGACCCCTTACCAAAGGGATCCGGCCTTCCATTCATTCTGTAATGGCCTTGCTCAATGAATCATATGTAATCCGCCAATGAGATTCATTCCAGACAGGTTTTCCACCTTTAAAAAGGATGGCCTGAGGTGATTGATGTTTGACATCAAAGGTTTCTGCCACATAATTGGATAGTGGACGAGCTTCCTGGACGGCCAAATAGGCCGTTTTAAGCTGTTCGTTCCCTAAGATGTACCTCTCATATTGTTCAAATGCTTCAGCACTTACAGGGCATGTTACGCTATGCTTGAAAAGCAGGAATGTATCCTCTTTTAGAAGCTCATTGAATTGTTCTTCTGTTTCGATTTTGCTCATGACCATATAGCAGTCTCCTTTCCTTGTCATATAAATTTTACCATCAAAAAGGCGATGAAGCCATCGAAGCACTTCACCGCCTTATTCTTCGTCCCTTAATGACTCTTCATTCCCATTAAAGGAATCCAGGGAGTTTAATTCTTTAGTTTACTTTCCGTTTCATCGAATGCCTTTTTCGCTTCATCAAGTTTTAATTTTGCCGCATTCTTGTTTCCGCTTGTAGGATCTGCAGGATTATTTTCCGAATCATTGCTGTTAGCAAAGTTCGTTTCGACGGATACGATAGGTGCATCGGTAGTTCCGGTTACATCAATATCCTTATTGCTTGAATTGGTTGTATCATCCGCAGCGTCGCCGTTTTCTTTTCCTGTTTTCAGGCTCTTCACTTTGTTGACGATATTCGAAGATTTATTGGAAACGATTTCCGTGACGGAGTTTGTTTTTTCCTTTGCAGTATCAGCAAGGACTGTACCTTTTTCCATCGCCGTTTGTCTTAATCTTTCTGTTTTCTCGGAAATGTTTCTAGCTTGTTCGTTGAAGTCATTCCTTAATTCCTTGCCTGTTTTCGGAGCCATGAACAAAGCAGTAGCCGCTCCGATCATCCCGCCTATCAAGGCGCCAATCATAAAGTCCTTAGAATTGATCGAGTCGCGTTCGTCCTCATATGATTTCTGATAGTCCTTTGTCGGAAATTCTTTTTGAGTCATAATACATTCCCCTTTCAATTTTCGATTCATTTTTATTTAACTAGATTTTATGATCTAGAACGTAAAAACCTTTTTTTAGGTAAGTTATCTGTCTCCAGCGCTTCCCTTTCTAACTCTGCCCTTTCAGTCGGGGTCGGGGCTGCCTGTTTGCTTCTGGACTTCCATTTGTCCCTGATCTCCATGGCTACATTGCTCCATTGTACAATTTGTGAGATTCTTTCTTGATTATTATCAATCTCAGCCTGCACTTTATGGGAAACCTTTTGGATGGAAGAATTAAAGCTGGAGATGGATGTACCTACATCCTTCACCGCATCCACCACCGTGTTCAGGTTTTCTGACTTTTGCTGCAAATCTTCAGCCAACGTATTCGTTTTATGTAATAACTGAGTAGTTTCGAGCGTTATGCCCTGCATTTGGCTCTCTAGTCCTGTCAGCGTCCGGGCCACACTGTCCAGGGTAGTTTGAAGTGATGTCAGTACCTTCGTTAGAAAAATAACGAGTACCAAAAAAGCTATCGCTGCAACAGCAGCACTTACGTATAAAATAATCTCCATTGGAACACCTCCGAAAAAAATCGACTTATTTAATAGCTGTTAGATATTAATTACCCCTTCCCTATCATTATAAACTTATTTATTTTTTCAATATACCCTATCAAACCCTAATCTGGAAATATTGTTGTCTGCATCCAGTTCCTCCGTGAAATTCATGGGTGACACTTATGACAGGAAATCGGGTATGATAGAAAAGATAAGTCGAATTTAAACAATGGAGGTATTTTTTATGAAAGATCCCAGAATTGGTACATTGGCCAAAAACTTAATCAATTATTCCGTGAAGCTTCAAAAAGGTGAAAAAATCTTGATCGAAAACTTTGGATTGCAGCGTGAACTTGTTAACGCACTTGTGAATGAAGCCTATGCAGCAGGTGGTTACCCATTCGTCCTGTTAAAGGATCACCAAGTGGATCGTGCCTTGCTGATGGGTGCCAAAGAAGAACAGTACAAGATGATGGGTGAGTTTGAAGCCAACGTAATGAAGCAGATGGATGCTTATATCGGGCTTCGTGCCGGGGATAATATCAATGAACAATCCGATGTCCCTTCAGAGAAGATGGCGATTCATGGACAGACAGTCGGTAAAGTACATAGAAATATCCGCGTGCCAAAAACAAAATGGGTCGTACTTCGCTACCCGACAAATTCCATGGCCCAATTGGCCAAAATGAGCACAGAAGCATTCGAAGACTTTTATTTCGAAGTCTGCAACCTCGACTATGGCAAAATGAGCGCAGCAATGGACAACCTTGTTGAATTGATGGATAAAACGGATAAGGTCCGCTTAACTGGGCCCGGTACGGATCTAACCTTCTCCATCAAAGACATTAAAGCCATCAAATGTGCGGGTGAGCTGAACATTCCTGACGGTGAAGTATATACGGCTCCAGTTAAAGATTCCATCAATGGAGTGATTTCGTATAATACTCCTTCCCCATATCAGGGTTTTACTTTTGAAAACGTGAAGTTGACATTCAAGGATGGAAAAATCGTTGAAGCGGTTGCGAATGATACGGAACGCATCAACAAAATTTTTGATACTGATGAAGGCGCACGATATGTCGGTGAATTTGCAATTGGTGTAAATCCTTATATTCTACACCCGATGCAAGATATCCTCTTTGATGAAAAAATTGATGGAAGTTTTCATTTCACTCCAGGACAATGCTATGATGATGCCTTTAACGGAAACCATTCAGACATTCACTGGGACCTGGTCAATATCCAGCGGCCTGAATATGGCGGCGGGGAAATCCATTTTGATGACGTCTTGATACGTAAGGACGGACGCTTCGTTTTACCGGAACTGGAAAATTTAAATCCGGAAAATTTAAAATAACCCAATAAAAAAACGACCGATCCGCTACAACGGATGGTCGTTTTTTTTATTTTACCTGCAGTGAATGCTCATAGGCTGCTTGGAATTTTTGAATGTCCCCCGCACCCATGAATAACACGACACTGTTATCATGGTTTTGCAATATAGATGTTGTGTTCTCCGTAATCAGTTCGGCACCTGGAATCTTATCTTGAAGGTCTTCAATCGATAACTTTCCTTGATGTTCACGAGCAGATCCAAAAATTTCACATAAGTATACTTTGTCGGCCAAATTCAAGCTGTCGGCGAATTCATCCAGGAATGCCTGCGTTCTCGAGAAAGTATGCGGCTGGAATACAGCAACAACTTCACGCTCTGGATATTTCTGACGCGCCGAGTCCACAGTTGCAGAGATCTCGGTCGGATGGTGTGCATAATCATCAATTATGATCTGACTTCCGATTTCCTTTTCGGAGAACCGGCGTTTAACTCCGCCAAAAGTCCGCAATTGGGCTTTCACAGCTTCCGTATCCAAGTTTTCATATTTACAAAGTGCAATGACACCAAGTGCATTCAACACATTATGCTTTCCAAAAGTAGGAATAGTGAATGTATCATAGTAATTGTTCCTTACATGCACATCAAAAGTCGTGCCATCCGGAGTGACGGAAACATTTTTCGCTTGAAAATCATTTCCTTCTGCAAATCCGTAAAAAATAACCGGTACTTTCGCCTGAATATGTGGTAAATGCTCATCATCCCCGCACGCAATGATGCCTTTGTTGACTTGAAGGGCCATCGTTTGGAAAGCCTCGAACACGTCTTCGACATTAGCGTAATAATCTGGATGATCAAAATCGATATTCGTCATGATTGCATAATCCGGATAATAGGAAAGGAAATGACGGCGATATTCACATGCTTCGAATACGAAGTAATCAGAATTCACGATTCCTTTACCCGTTCCATCCCCAATCAGGAAGGATGTCGGTTTAGCGCCCCCCATTACATGGGCAAGTAAGCCGGTCGTCGATGTTTTACCATGCGCTCCCGTAACCGCCACGCTGATGAAGTTTTTCATGAAATCACCTAGGAAACGGTGATAACGGATAATCGGCAAATCAAGTTCTTTTGCCTTCAATATTTCCGGATGACTATCCGGAAACGCATTTCCTGCAATGATGGTCATTCCAGGTTGAATATTTTCCTCGTTGAAAGGAAGGATTTTAATCCCGGCTTTTTCTAATGCCAATTGTGTAAAAAATTCTTTTTCGTAATCGGAACCCTGCACTTCAATATTCATATCATGCAGTATTTGTGCAAGAGCACTCATACCCGACCCTTTAATTCCCACAAAATGGTAAGCAGTCATAAAGCGAACCTCCACCAATCGTCTACCTGTATGACAGTATATGACGTCATCTTTTATTTGTTTTTCCATTACGAGACTTGTTAGTAACGCAATTTCTTCATAGGTTTTCGAACTTTTATTTTCAATCATTCATCAACAAAAAACTATTATATCACTTTTTTATTCATTCATCCATGTCAGGGGGATGCCAATTTATCAAATCATTGGCTTTTCCCTCAATTAAGGTGATAAAAAAGGGTTTTCACCCTTTCACATTATATACAATTTCCTTTTATTAGGTTCTCTAATTAACATGTAAAAATTCCAGCTCTTCTTGCGTAATCAATACATCCCTGGGCCTTGAGCCCCTGGATTCGGAAACGACCCCCTGTTGCTCCATCATTTCTATTAGACGCGATGCACGGTTATATCCGACACGGAAACGCCGTTGGACGCTCGATGCAGATGCGGCCTGCTGACTCACGACAAATTCACATGCCTCGAAAAACAGTTCATCCGCTTCTTCCGTGACCTGGGCCCTGTTCAGCAAGTCTTCCTGTTCAAACAGGTATTTCGGCTGCTGCTCCCGTTTAACATGGTTGACCACTTGATCAATCTCTTCATCACTCACGAAAGTCCCTTGCAGGCGCACCGTTTTTGAAGAGCCGTTTTCAGCGAATAACATATCTCCTCTTCCCAAAAGTTTTTCTGCACCGCCGCTATCGATGATTGTACGGGAGTCCACTTGTGAAGAAACCGAAAAAGCGATCCTTGTCGGGATATTTGCCTTGATCAATCCAGTTATGACATCGACTGAAGGTCTTTGAGTGGCTACAATCAAATGGATGCCGCAGGCACGGGCCTTTTGAGCAATCCGGCAAATCGCTTCCTCTACATCAGCCGGGGACATCATCATTAGATCTGCAAGCTCATCGATGATCACCAGGATATACGGCAGCTTGCTTGAATATTGACCGGCTTTTTCCGCTTGTTCATTAAAGCGGGTGATATCACGTACACCGGCATGTACAAACAATTCATAACGCCGTTCCATCTCCTCTACAGCCCATTTCAACGCAGCCGTAGCGGCTTTTACATCGGTTATGACTGGACTGACCAAATGCGGGATCCGGTTATACGGGGCGAGCTCGACCATTTTCGGATCGATCAACAGTAATTTAAGCTCCTGCGGCGTCGCTTTATACAGCAAGCTGACCAGCATGGTGTTGATACAGACACTTTTCCCCGATCCCGTTTGCCCGGCTATCAAACCATGCGGCATCTTTCTCAAATCCGTGATGATCGGCTGACCGGATATATCGAGGCCTAAAGCCACGGCAAGCGGTGATTCATGCTCTTGAAACTCAGTACTTTCCAAAACCTCACGCAAAAATACCGGTTTGCTTTTCCTGTTCGGAATCTCGATGCCGATTGTATGTTTACCCGGAATGGGCGCTTCCATCCTCATATCCTGGGCAGCAAGGCTTAATTTGATGTCATCCATCAGGTTCGTCACTTTATTCACCTTCACTCCCGGCTCCGGATGCACCTCGAAACGAGTGACTGCCGGTCCTTGGGTGACATTGACGACCTTTGCACGGACATTGAAATTTTTCAATGTCTGATCAAGTAATACAGTCTGTTCCCCGAGCCACTCATCATCATGCACAGCATTAGTGGGAGGTGTCAGCAATTCGATATTCGGAAACACATAGTATGGATTATCATCCGCTTCCACGGAACCAAAAACTTCAAGGGCATTGCCCTGGCCACTTTCCGCTGTCTCTGTTAAAACTTCCTCTTGATACCCATCTCCAGAATTGGGGGATTCCTGTTCTAGAAGGGTCTTAGGGTCGGAACCAATAATAGATTCACCTGTATTTTCAGGCTCGCCGGCGGTTTCGGTGTCCAAAAAGGCAGGTGTAATGTCCCGAGTCTCCTCTTTCGGCATAACTCTGCCTGCCTCCGGTTCCCGCTCGGGAATGGCGGATGGTTCCGCTTGTCCTGCCTCCGTTTGGGCAGCATCATCCATTGCTCGTTTATCAGGTGAAACTACTGCCCTTTCCGGATTAAGGCTTTTTTTTTCCGGCATCATTTTATTCATGAAGCCATTTTTTTCCCGATCTTGCTTAAGCATCATCACATTAAATGGAATATGTTTTTTCGGACTTTTAGGCTGCACTTCAGGTATTGCCTCAGATGAGTCACTTTCAGGCATTGTCCCTTGACTTACGGATGATTGATTTGATTGTACAGCAGCCTCCCCATGAACCGATATCACTTCAGACCGTGTGTCGTCCGCCTGTTCCATGATGGATACGGCGACTTCGCGTCCAAAATCGACTTGGTCCTGTTCAATAGCCTCTTTTTCTACCTTAGGCTCCATTATGTTAGGCTCGCTTACCGTTTCTTCTGGCAATGACTCAATGGAATTTCTACGAAAGAAAGCGGGTATCTCCGTATCTTCCCTTTTTTTTTCCGCTTGTTCCGGTATAAGAATGGCGGGTTTTGCTGTCATTTCCTCATGTGACGCATCTTTTGAGATTTCAGGGATCGATACCGGAATCTCGATAGCCTGTTCTTCTTTTTTAAAGATGGGCATTTTGCTTTCCAATTCATATTCGACAATTTCTTCAGAAGGGACTATTTTTTTTTCCGGACGACGGAACCCGTAAATGGGTGATGGGATTTCCGTTGGGCGGAATGGAGTATTTGACGGGACTATTTTTGAATTTTCCTCCCGGTCAAGGCTTCTCCGTTTTGGTTCAGGATCCCTTACAGGCCTTCTCGTTGTTGTTTCTTTAGTCACATTCTTCCCCTGTTTGGGTTCGTTGTCTTCCCTGTTTCTTTCCTTAGGTTTTCTTTTATTCTGCTCCCGGTCTGGAATGAGCGGAAACTTGAACTGGCCTTTTGGATATTGAAACAGGATTTTCGTATCCGGGTCTGGCGTCTGGGACATTTTTTCCACTTTTTGATTGTAAACCTTTATTTCTTCTTTCTTTGACTTCGTAAGCTTCGAAAAATCCATTTTCCTCAATGTCTCTTCATCAAGCGGTTCATCTATAATAATCTCTTCGATTTCAATAATTTCCTCTGCTTGGAACCATTTTTTCATCTTATTTAGCCATTTCAAAACTATCACTCTTTCTACATCTGTAGTTATGTAACTAATTCTACCAGTTATTTTAAAAATATCGAGAAAATTTAAGCTAAATTGGGATTAGTATCTACTTTTTTATCGCATTCTTGCTACCTTAACGTATTTCGCAGAACTCCTACCCTATTAAACCCCTTCTGCAATGGGTTTAAACCTATCATCACCAAATAACATTAGCCCCTAGTCTACTATTTAAATAAAACACAGCTGTTAAATCGCGTTTACAAAGAGATTAAGTTTTCATGCTGACTTGAAAACAGACTGGCCAATTCATTGCATCATCCTTCATGAAACATCCGGCAGAATCCTATTGCCTGTCGCAACCCATAAAACACCGTTCGTTAATACCGAACGGTGTTTTGTGGGTTTCTCCGTTTTTTTTGCAAACGAAGACCAAAGGACTAGTTCCATTCATAAAAACGACAAACAACCTGGGCCACTGATTTGGAAGTGATCAAAAGGGCCTCTTCATCAATGTCGAATGTAGGATGGTGATTGAAATATGCCTTCTCCACCCCTTTCGGTTTACAGCCAATGTAAAAGAAGCAGCCTGGTATCTTTTCTGCATAATACGAAAAATCTTCTGAACCTGAAAAAACCGGAAATTCGACTACCTTCTTAATTTCTTTGTCATTCATGCTTTCCAGGCTATTTTTCACGAATTCAGTCAGTTCAGGGTCATTGTATAGCGGAGGATTATCGGGCACATATGTAGGTTCGCACTGAACATCGAATGTTTTATCCATATTTTTCAAAATATTTCAATTATATTATCACCGATTAAAATATAAATATCAACTACAAGAGAGTTATAAACTCTATCAAACTTTAAAAGGACCGCTGCCAGATGCTGACACGGTCCTTTTGTGATTCCCTATATTATTGTTCACGCTTTTTGTTTTTACCCATAATGAAGATGGGCTCCAACTCATTTTCTTCGTAAAGGAATGATAGAGCCGTAATCGGAACATGACCGCTGGCAAAGAAGCTCATCGCCATTTGCGCCAGAATATCATAGCCCGTATCATTCTTCACATCGGCAATGATGATGACATCCTGATGGGGAATGGCCACAGCCATGGTTCCCTCGACCTTGTCCTTCATTTCCCGAAGCCATGATTCATTCAGGATCCTGCTGGCATCATATCCATCATTCGTGTTCAAAAAATAAAATGCATTACCTGCAACGATATCCGACTTCATTTCAGTGGAGAGCGAACGGGCATTAAATAGGGCAATTTCACGGATCCTGTCACCCTGCCAGTTTTCCCGTTGAATCATCTTTTCATCTATAAGACGGTAGGTTTTACCTAAATCAAGGGCATAAAAAATCCGGGTTTCAGCTGTATGCTCATCGAATAAAAACGGATTTCCTTCTTCCGATTCCATTGGAAAGGAGGTCGAGCGGATGACTGGGAAAATGAATTTCTCCTTGCCTTCCATGCTGTGTTCTCCCCCCATCACATTCAGGGCCTCTTCCACGTAATAAATAATTTCATCGATGGCCTTTTCCTGTACGTTTTCATAGTTAGCAAGTACAGGAGGCAACTCGATGGTGATCCCTTTCCCGGTCTTCACATTTTCCACCCGTAACGTATCTTGCTTGCTATCGAATTTGAATGTCCGACCCTCATCTTTTAAACGTTCCTTCAAAATATTTTTCAGCTTCGTGCTGTCCATTTTCATGACTGACCCTCCTCTTCATTGAAAAATCCCCAGCGAGAAGGGGATTTTGATTATAGTGATTGAATGAATTCCTCAATTTGTTCTTGCGTTTTGCGATCCTTGCTCACGAATCTGCCTAGCTCTTTACCATTATCATAGGCGATGAAACTTGGTATGCCGAATACATCATTAGCAGCACACACATCGATGAATTCATCACGGTCCACATAAATGAATGTAAAATCAGGAAATTTCGTTTCTATCTCCGGCATTATCGGTTCGATTACACGGCAATCTCCACACCATGTAGCGGAAAAAAGAAAGATATGTTTGCCTTCATTTTTCAATGCATCATATTGCTCGACGGTTTGTAACTTTTCCATTTGAATATTCCTCCTGCTCTAAATGACACCTTAATTTTTTATAATCCCATCATACCAGACTCTCCCCGAATCAACCATTAATACGGATCGGTTGAAAGGCAGGGGTCAGCTTATCTCTGGGGCACGGATGAAACGATTTCCATCATTTGTTTTGCATCGGTTTTTAATTGGTCTTTATCCGTTTCCGTTGTCAGTTTCACCCCGCCGATCCCCACTGCAAGCTCATACTTTTCTTTCGGTATTTCTTTAATTGAAATAAAGCCGAATTTATCATCAGTTTGAAAAGAATGCAGCACTTCAAATTGATCCTCTTGTTCCTTAATCGCCAAATACAACACGGAACTGTCTTCTTTTTCATTTGGATTGACAAATAATATATAAATCTGATCACCTTTTTGTAAAATCAAGTTATTATCATGTTCTTCCACTACTTTAAAATCCTTGGGCAGATAGACCTGAATTAGCCCTGCCTCTTGATTGGGCTGTTTTTCATCGTCACGAAAAGCCACTTCAGCAGCCTTCATTGCCTTTTCGGTTTGTCTCTCGATCCCTGAGCAGCCTACGATCAAACTGCTTATCAACAGGATAACAAGGAAATTCTTATTCGATAAAGCCATCGTCATTCCTCCAGCCGTCTCTTTTACTATCTTATGGATAATATTATCCTTATTTATGGAATTCATCCATTTTCTTAAAAACATGGTACAATGAAAGCAATTTTAATATCGAGGAGGAAAACAATGAAGTTAACCGTTTATCTTGCTGGGGAAATCCATTCAAATTGGAGAAATGAGTTGAGAGATAAAGCCGCTGCACTGAAGCTTCCATTAGAATTCGTCGGCCCGATGGAAAATCATGAACGCTCCGATAATATCGGTGAAGATGTCCTCGGGGAACAGCCGAATCCTATCCTGAAGGATGCAGCCGCTTCCCAAATCAATAATTTGCGTACGGGTCTTTTGATGAAAAAAGCCGATCTTGTCGTCGCTCTGTTTGGCGAGAAATATAAGCAGTGGAATACTGCCATGGATGCAAGCACCGCCATTTCCCTGGGGAAACCGCTTATTTTGATTCGCCCGGAAACCCATCACCATGCCTTAAAGGAATTATCGGAAAAGGCGAGTGTCACGGTCGAATCCGTGAACCAAGCCATGAAGGTGCTTTCCTATATTTTTGAAGACGGGCTGTAAATCTCCCTGCCCTTAACCAGCACAAAAATGAAGGGCTGATCATTCATATTTACAAATAAAAAAGCTTGCAGGGGCAAATTAGATGCCTAACCCCCTGCAAGCGAATAACGAATGTTTTGATGGTTGAATACTATCCCTTTTTAATCGGAATCCAAATTTCGGAGTAATAGTCAGGGTTTGAAGCATCCGCATTGTCGTATACTTCCAATTCAGGAGTTCCGGCATGTTCATGACCGCTCGTAGGGAACCATTCGGAAAAAATCCGCTTCCAAGCTTGTTGCATGCTATCAGGCATAGGTCCGTGAACTTCAAATACAACCCACTTGGAAGCCGGTATCGTAAGGGTCGAAAACTCTTCAGGCACTTTCCCGGCATACTCTGCACCTATCCAATAATCCATCGTTTCACTTTTTCCCACCTTACGCTTATCGACACATACACCAAGCAAGCCATTTATTTGGCCATTGTTCAACTTCGCTAACCTATCTCCTGTTCCATTCGAATTGACTTTCTCCCACAACTTTGGAATCCCAATCAAATTCTCTTCATTAACCAAGGAAAACTCTTGCTTGATTCCTATCAATTGAAAGGAATCCCTTTCAAGGATATTGTATTTCATCGGTTTTGCCCCTTTCAGAATGACCTGTATCATCAGGCGTTCATAGAATTTCAGCTTCCCCATATACTTTCGCGCTTCGCTTGGAGATACCCCATGCTGCCTTCGAAAAGCTTTTGAGAATGCCTCGGGGGTGTCATAGCCGTACTTGTAGGCTAAATCAATGACCTTGCCATTTGTGGATGATATCTCCTGGGCAGCTAAAGTCAGTCTTCGGCGCCGGATATATTCACCAATGGAAATATCCGTTAAAATGGTGAAGGTCCGTTGAAAATGAAAAGCCGAAGCATTCGCCTGCCTGGAAATGCTCTCGATCGTAATGTCCTCCAATAAGTGCTCTTCGATATAGTCGATGGCCTTTTGGATTGACTCTACCCACCCCATATCCGCTCACCCCTTGTCACTATAGTACCAAGACCGCTCAATAAAACCCTGTCTTATTCTGCTCAGTTTTGGCAGTGTTCGTTTCCATTCGAAGACGCCTTTCCATGACAGTGATTCATAAATCGTGATTTCTCATTTTCAGCTTATATTCGTGTTGACCGGCTAGCATCCTCATGATATGAAGGAACATTTCTCCCCTCGTGATTCGCTCATTTGTAAATACGCCGATCGCCCCTTCCTTTTTGCTAATATTCTCTTGCTTTGTGAAGGCGTCCATCACCGGGCCCAACTCTTCACCGTCCAGCACCTTCCCGGCAACGATTCCCGGAACCGGGATTCTCGCTCCGGCAGCTACAAAAACCTCACCGCCCCTCGTGGCCATTGCACCCCAATTACACAGAAACAGGGCTTGTCCCATTTTCACGACACCGCCTTCAAGCCCGATACCCATATCGGCATCACTGTGAATCAAGCAATTCCGGGCACGTGTCATGGCCCCCTCCATCGTTTCCTCATCTGAAAAAGGCTGTTCCGGAACCCCGCTCTCCACTTGAAGCGAAATGATTTCAGCATCTTCATATACACCAAGCACGGCACTTACTTTCGCCGGATTCTTACTGCCTACTGCTATTTTCAATATAATTACCTTCCTTCTATGTAAAAAAAGCTGATGGAAAAGGATACATGACTGCATCCCTTTCCATTTCAGCTTTCTCCATCAAGCGTTTTTCATCAAGGTCTCGAATGTCGTTTTATCACAGGAACGAACCAATTTCCCTATCAGTTCACGGGCAGCGGCATAATCATCAATATGAATCATGGATGCATGTGTATGAATATAGCGGGAACAAATGCCGATCACCCCGCTTGGAATGCCTTCGTTTGCAATATGGACTTGCCCTGCATCCGTGCCGCCCTGGGAAACGAAATATTGATACGGAATCTCATTCGATTCGGCCGTATCAAGGATGAATTCCCTCATGCCGCGATGCGTAACCATCGAACGATCAAAAATGCGGAGCAGTGCCCCTTTTCCCAACTGGCCAAATTCACTTTTACTGCCGGACATATCGTTCGCCGGACTTGCATCCAAAGCAAAGAAAAGATCCGGTTTGATCATATGAGCTGCAGTTTGCGCACCCCGTAATCCCACTTCCTCCTGGACGGTTGCCCCGGAATATAAGACATTCGGCAGCGTTTCACCTTTTAAATCTTTTAACAATTCAATCGCAAGTCCGCAGCCATAACGATTATCCCACGCTTTTGCGAGGATTTTCTTCTCATTGGCCATCGGCGTGAATGGACAAATCGGTACAATCTGCTGACCGGGCTTAATACCGATTCTCTTCACATCTTCCTTATCATCCGCCCCAATATCAATCAGCATATTTTTGATATCCATTGGTTTTGAGCGTTGCGACTCATCAAGCAAATGGGGCGGAATCGAACCGATGACACCAATGACCGGACCGTTATCGGTTATGATCTCGACTCTTTGGGCCAAAAGCACTTGGCTCCACCAGCCTCCTAGGGTCTGAAAGCGAATCATTCCATTTTCTGTTACAGATGTGACCATGAATCCCACTTCATCCATGTGCCCGGCAACCAGGACGGTCGGCCCATCCTCATTGCCTCTTTTCACCCCAAATATTCCGCCGAGGCGATCTTGGACGATTTCGTCCGAATACTTTTGCAACTCACTCTTCATGAAACTCCGAACTGCATGTTCATTTCCCGAGGCTCCCGGTAATTCCGTCAATGTTTTAAAAAGCTCCAAAGTCTCATGATTCATTTTTCTACCCCTAACTATGTATTGTTTCTTTCTATTTTACAAAACTTAGCATCATGTTACACTAGAAAGTTCTAATTTATCAGTTTATGGGTAAAATTTCAAATTATTAGTCAAATAAAGCGTTCTTCTGTATACTAGAAGAAGTGATTTTATAAAATGCAATGGAGGAGAAATCAATGAATTGGAAAACGTTTTTACTAGGTACTGCAGCCGGGTTTGCTGCTGGCTATGCAGCAAAACAATTATTGGATCAATCAAGTAAACCTTCTCCCGATAGAGTCTTGGCCCAAGTGAAGGAAACAGTCAAAAAGGACGGAAATATATATGGCTCATGGATCTTGATGAAGCCGGAGAACTATACAAAAAATGATTTGGACTATGAAGTGTACAAAGGCGGGATCACCAGAAATACAGAAGGTAAACGCGAGCAATTCGAATTTGTTGCAGATGCTTCGACAGGAACGATATTGGAGCTTAATGCACAAAATGATTGAAACAAAAAAAGGAGGGCCGTCAGATGACGTCCTCCTTTCGCTTTCCTTTTAACGCTTCCGTTTCAATTCGGCTAGTATCTCCTTACCCGTTGCATCCCATTTGATGGCACAGTATTGGGCATCATGGTAAAAGCTATACCAGGACCCATTTTCCAGTCCGGATTTCATCCACTTTTCCTTCGCCTCGATGGAAGTCATGGGATAATCATCATAAGCGAGGACCCAGAGGACATTCGCATGCGCGTGCGTCGGCATTATATCTGCCATGTGGATCAATCTATCCCCGCCATCTTCTATGATGATGATCGCATGTCCATCACTATGCCCCCCGGTATGGATCATTTTAATGCCGGCCGCAATTTCCTGTTCCCCTTCAAAAGGACGTACAAGAGAAGCGACAGCCTCCCAGTTTTCTGACCAATATGTACTTTTTGAACGAATATTCGGGTTTTTCATTTCCGCCCATTCCGTTTTGGTCGTGATGATTTCTGCACGCTCGAAAACAGGCACCCAAGTTTCACCTTCACGTTTCGTCAACCCGCAGGCATGATCGAAATGCAGATGGGTCATTAAAATGTAATCGATATCATTTGGCTGAATCCCAAGTCTGCCAAGATCTTCGACAAGATTGGATTCCTCCGTCACCCCAAAATTCCGTTTCTGCTTGTCATTCATCTTTCCATTGCCAATGCCGGAATCTATAAGCATATTCAATCCATTAGCCTGGACCAAAATCGGATCCGTACGTAACTCGATTTGGTTATTTTCGTTAACGGGATACTTCTTGGACCAAAGCGGTTTCGGTACAACACCGAACATCGCACCGCCATCCAAGTGTGTCACACCGCCATTCAACCATGTTAATTTTATTTCCCCTATTTGCATCGTTTCCATTTTACCCCTCCTCTGCCTTTAGTTTAACACCCGCTTCCATATATTGAAATTGATAACAATCAAGTCATCCCCGTGAATCATAAACAAACAAAAAAACCAGATGCTGTGCACCTGGTTTCTGATCGTTGATTATTGGAACATTGCTTCCAATCGGTATATCCGATTGCCTTTACTCGAGAACTTTTCTTCATATTCAGTCATGATGTTGCCTTCAAAACTGCTGTTATGCAAATCAAGGCTTACAAATTTCAAGAGCATGCCGTATTCGGAAATACTTTTCAAGGAAGATTCGAATAACCCTTGATTATCCGTCTTGAAGTGAATCTCGCCTTTGTCTGGCAGGATGCCTTCATATACTTCGAGGAAGGTCTTATATGTTAACCGGCGTTTTGCATGACGTGATTTCGGCCATGGATCAGAGAAATTCAAGTAGACGCGATCCACGTCACCTTTTGCAAAATAGTCCCCTAAGTTCGCTGCGTCAACATTCAACAGCTTTAAATTTGGAACATCCGCTTCAATCAGCAAGTCCAATGCAGCGACAATGACGCTTCCATATACTTCAATTCCAATGAAATTCACATCAGGATGGGCCTTTGCCATTTCTGTGATGAAACGGCCTTTTCCCGTACCCACTTCAATATATAACGGATTATCGTTTCCGAAAACTTCATGCCATTTACCTTTATGGCTCACTGGCTGCTGAATTACATATTGTGGAAAATCATTCAAACGGTCTTCAGCCCAAGGTTTATTTCTTAAACGCATGATGACACCCCTATTTATAATATAATCGTTCAAACCATAACACGAGTGTATGGATTCCTGCAAGTTGATTTTTTCAGGAAACACCCACTGGTCAAATAAAAAAACTGCCGGCCATCCAGGCGACAGTCACTGTAGTTTTCATGTATAAAACTTTCAGCAAAACACACCATAAATAAGTGAAGGGCAGGCGGGCACCACCTGGGAATCCCTTGAATCCATGTTTAAGAAAGGAGAGGCATTATATGCCGCTTTCCCATGAACACCAAATGTCACTATTGAAAGATATATTGACCAACCATCAAACAGACTGCTGCGGATCCGTTTCTGAATGTGAACAGGTTGAAAGGCTCGTCAAATCCTTAATGATCAATATGGAAATTGACAGCAATGTGAAAACGATACTGACGGAGATTTACGAATACAGTCAGACGGGCATCGGTACCGCCGATTTAGATGCACATATTTCAACCCACCAGAACGACCTGTCCCAGTGGGTGGATGATATAGACCAATTCTGATCAGCTGACCATCAATAAAGCTTCCAGTTTTTGCAGTAATTCATTTCTTTCCTCGTACCGCGTCCTGCGATGATGCCATTGGATGGAAAGCACAAGTTGTGAAACCGTGTGCCATTTCATCCTCATCTCCAGGCCTGCGTCAAGCTTCTTGCCGTAACGGGCAAGCCATTGATTCCATTCTTCCCTCGGGACATATGAATAAAGGAGTATGCCGAGGTCAATGGCCGGATCGCCTATGACCGCTCCGTCCCAATCAATCAGGAACAATCCGTCCGTTTCTGTCATGAGCCAATTATTGTGGTTCACATCACAATGACAGACGACTTTTTCGTCGCATTCAATCAACAGGAGATTGTTCTGTAAAAAATGGATGGCCTGTTTGATAATCGGAATGTCCGTAACATCCGAAGATAACCCGGTTTCTATGTCTGTAAGTATACTTTCAGGTCGTAAAGGGGATTTCCCAAGCCTTTTGAGCATGCTTAACAAAGGATCGGATTGATGAATTTTTTGAAGCAGCTTTGCGACTCTTATATTGTTCATTTCCTGCTGAGATAGCTCCCTGCCTTCCATCCAATGCTGGGCCGTAATTACATCCCCATTTTCCAGGCGTTTTGTCCACATTAACTTTGGAACAATGCCCTCAGCTGAAAGAACAGCTAAAAATGGCGATGAATTTCGTTTAAGGAAGAGCTTCTGCCCCTCTTTCTCGGCAATAAAGGCTTCTCCCGTAGCTCCTCCAGCAGGGGATATATCCCACTCCTGACCTAATAAATGTTCCAACTGGTTCACCTTCGATTTCCTCGCTTAATCATACAAATGTGGGTACGTTTCACCTAGTGTATGTATTACCACTACTTTGAGTCCATGTTTTATAAAAAATCCGCCTGCTGGCGAAGCTGCATATATACTTGCATCGGGATGATACCCGCAATTAAAAACATCCTCATTTTAGAGAAATAAAAAAATAGCTATTGAGCAATTAAACAATAGCCATAAATTAAATTTTAGTTGAAAAACGGTTTCTTCGTCAAGTACTATAAAACGATTATACGCATAAAACAAAAACAAATAAATCATTTCATATTTTTGTATCGGTTATCCGCCTGTAACATGACGCGCAATTTCTCTTTCAGAACCACTGCAGCTACTTCGTTCCTACCAACAATTTCCCCATCAGACTGGATTTTCACTGACCCTTCATTCTTCATTTTTATCTTTTTACCGGAAAAAGAATCAACATTTTTAATGTTCAGGTGACCGCCCCATAAAACGGTGATGAAGACGGTCAATAATTTCAACAAAGGAATATCATGGACCGCAATCACGTTCAACCTGCCATCATCCAGCTTCGACATCGGTGAAATTTTCATCCCGCCGCCAAAATAGGACTGGTTCGCAATAACGATGAACCAAACCTTTTTCAAAAAATGCCGGTCACCATCAATGATCAATTCCATGCAGCCGGGCTTGTAAGTCACTATCTTTTTTATAAAAATGAACAGATAAATTAATTTACCCGCTCTGATAAAATTAAACCATTTTTTCAGAGGGGAACGGTCCGCTTCATCGGAAATTTCAGCATCAATGCCCATTCCCAGGCTGTTCACGAAATACCCCATCTTGCCATTCGTCTCGAATTGTCCAATATCAATGGCACTAAAGGCATTATCCTGAAATAAAGAAAGTGCTTCTTCCACACTCTCGGTTTTTTGAATGCCCCTTACATAATCATTGCCGGATCCAGCCGCAAGGGAGCCGATGATAGCGTGAGGGAAACCAATGGCGCCATTTATCATTTCATTGATCGTGCCATCTCCCCCGACAGCGATCATCCGGGTATCCTGCTTCGTCCCTGATAGGATCTCCTTCGTCATTCTTAGCGCATGCCCTTTTTCCCGTGTAAAAAACACCTCATGGGGAACAGCTTTTGATTGCAGTATTTTCTCGGCTTTTTTCCAAACCTTCAAACTCTCTCCATTTCCTGCCATTGGATTGACAATGAAATACACCGTTTCTTTAAGGTGCGGCATGCTGATTTCCATCCGTTTGGTTATACTCGGCTTCCCATTCAGGTCGCAGGCTGGATGTAGTTTGGCAATGTTCAAGCAAAGCCTGTGCCCCTTTAAACTGCTGTGCCTTGAGCGGAGACGATATGGCCCGCATCCTTTCGAACCATTCCGGGAAGGTCCGTTTATCCAATATCGTAATATCATAAGGGGCTTCGGGATAATCGACATATCCGTTCCGGGATAAAATCACCTTTTTAATCGGCATGTTCACTCCATATAGCTCAAATAACCGGGAGACGATGTTCGTCATCCGATTTGCACCAAGCAAAGGATTGAGCACCTTTTTATCAGGATGCTTATGATGCCTGCGGACCCAGAATCGTTCACTTGACCCGATGAAAGCAGCGTCTTCTTCCGCTTCCAGAAACGTGATGCACCAAGCATCAACTGGGGTCAATAAAATGACTTCGACCTCAACAGGCGCATTTTTCAAAAGAAAGATAGGTTTATATAATACGAGAAACGTATCCGGAAAACGCTGCAGAAAAAAGCGGAGCCTCTCATCCAAAAAGAATGATTGGTCCACAAATGACTTTTCACGAAGCGTCGAACTCCCCCATTTCATTTGAAAACGAAGCAATTGATTTAAAAAATTTTGCTTTAATTCATCGAGACTGGCCGGCCGGAACGGAAATCTCAATGAAAAAACATTAGGATCTTCAATCCGGTTCGGCATCGGCAGTTCTTCCGCCCCTGACTCCTGTTTACCTGTCCGGAGGAATATGCCTTTCACCCTTTTAAACAGGCGCTTCGAATCTTCCTGAGGAAGATCAAATTTGACCTGTGTTTCACTTTCAGTATGTTCACTATACAACCGATCTAGCTCGCCCGCATTATAAGCAGCCTTCAATTTATCCCATTGCTGTTTTTTCAACCGCGCAAATTGTGTAGGATAACGATAAATATCCTGCTCATACCGGGAAATATAATCTTGCATCTTTATGAGCTGTGCCATGCGACCACCACCCATTTCTCTATTTTTGGAGGTTTATCGTGAAAATCTTCTCGTATGAAGGGGAAGCTCCAAGATGTGTTTGATATAACGCAACCTGGTCTGCTTCAAAATGCTTATCCTGCACATTCGCCATCTGGCGAACGCCCTCCAGCGAAAAGGGATTATCCCCCTCGAATTTTCTTGCCAGTGTAATATGAGGCTTAAACGGCTTTTTATCAAGTTCAAAACCCGCCTCGATACAGGAATTATAGACTTTCCTTTGAATGGCAAAAAGCCTTTCTTGCTGCTTGACGCCTGCCCATAGAATCCTTGGACTATCACTCTTGCCGAAACCGCCGATATCGCCCAGTTCCAAGCCGAATGAGGCCTCATTGGCAAGCTCTCTTCCCACACGCCCCAAAGCATCTTCTTTCAATGTATCGGGAGCATTGCCCAAAAATGCCATCGTAATATGATAATCGGCTGGATGCAGCCATTTCTTAAATGGAAAGTCTGGCTTTAGTTGTTCCGTAACAGCATTTAAATAGGCCTTAATATCATCAGGCAATACTAAAGCAAAGAAAAAATGAGTATTCATGTTCATTTCCATTCCTTCCTGTTTTCCCTTTAATTTTACCATAATTCCCATTGCCTATACCTTTTCCTGGGCTTCCTAATACATACTCCCTCCACAGGAATATCCCTAATCTACCATCCTATGAACAAAGCCCCTGACGGATCATACTCAGGTCCGGAATGTATTTTTCAGGCTGTGTAGATTAACGAAAAAAACAGCAAAAAAGGACCAAAAATCGGTCCTGAATACTGGAGGCAAAAGGAGTACTATCCAATTGATTGGAGCGGGTGTTCGAGACTCCCGGACCGCCCGCGGAAAGCGAGTGCCTGGAGGGGAAATCAACGGTCAAATTTTAAAAACCTGACTCAATTATTATCGAGTTTCAATCTAAAGGACCAAAAATCGGTCCTTCCCTGCCATCCCATGTTAGCTGAACAGTGTTTCGTAAAGCAGGAACAAGTTCAGCCCAATGATAAGTACAGCTATAAGCCAAGCGATGCTCGAGGTGATTTTATGGTTGACCAGGCTGCCCATGATTTTTTTATTGCTTGTAAACATGATCAATGGCACTAAGGCAAACGCGATGCCAAACGAGAGTACAATTTGGCTCATCACAAGCGCTTTGGATGGATTAACTCCCCATAATATTATGAGCAGGGGCGGGACGGTAGTAATGACCCTTCTTACATAAATCGGAATATGTCTTTTAATGAACCCTTGCATGACAACATCACCTGTCATTACACCAACGGATGAGCTCGACAAACCGGCAAATAATAATCCTATTCCGAATAACATCGCGACAGATGGTCCAAGCATGGCCCCGAATTGTTGATAGGCAACATCCAAGTCCTCCACTAGTACTCCATTCTTATGAAATAGGGCAGCTGAAACGATGACCATGGCGGCATTGATCGCACCTGCAATCAACATGGCGATGACAATGTCAATTAGCTCAAAACGATAAATCCTTTTTCTTTCCATATCGTTCACTCCGACTATCCTTCTTTGAGTCAAAGAGGAATGAAGGTATATCGCATGTGGCATAACGGTGGCTCCAAGCATACCGGCCGATAGTAAAATGCTGTCCACTCCCTCGAATTTTGGAGTGAATAGTCCTAAAACAACGGCCGACGTGTCAGGTTTTGCATAAAAAACTTGAGCGCCAAAAGCTATCACAACGACAAATATCATGACCGTAATCAGGGCTTCGAATGTTCGATAACCCCTGCGCTGGATTTCCAGAATGGCAAAGGAACCAATCGCTGCAATGATTGCCGATGTGATTAACGGTAAGTCAAATAATAAATAAATCCCAAGTGCGGCTCCTATGAATTCAGCCAGGTCGGTTGCCATTATAACGGCTTCAGCCTGAATCCATAATAAGAAAGATGTTTTTTTCGAAAATTTTTCCCTGCATAGCTCCGGAAGGTTCTTTCCAGTGGCTATCCCCAACTTAGCTGATAGAGATTGGATTAGCACAGCCATTAAATTGGAGGCAAAGATAACCCATAATAACGTATAGCCATATTTAGATCCGGCTGTAATATTGGTCGCATAATTCCCTGGATCAATATAGGCAACAGCTGCTATGAAGGCAGGCCCTAGATAGGGAAGCAGTTTTTTTATTCCTCTCGAAGAAGATTGATGCAACACATCGGACATATCTATGTCAACTCCTTTTTATACGCAACTTAAATTGTTGCGACAGGTAAACTTTTTAGGTTATTAGCAAGTATATTCCTGGTTCTTGAAAATGTCAAAACAAAAAGGGAGGATTGCATATCGATGTAATTAACGTGATCGGGGATTCGGGGAAGGCCATCTCGCTTCCGGCTAACAGATAAAAAACCCCTTTGCCATTAGTGGCAAAGGGGCGTGCTCTATTTAATGGAACCGCATTGCTTCTCGATTTCCTCGGAAAACAGTTTCTGCAGTCTTTGAGTTATCGGACCGGGTTCCCCGGCTGCAATCGATTGGCCATCGATATTTATAATTGGTGTCACTTCGACGCTAGTGCTTGTATAAAGAACTTCATCGGCTGCCATCATGTCCTCGACCGTAAAGGCTTCTTCGACATAGGGAATCCCATGATCAGCGCAAAGCTTCAGCATCACCTGACGGGTAATTCCATTCAGGATCAAGTTTGTGGCCGGATGCGTTTTAAGTTGCCCATCCACCACGATTGATACATTTGACGAACTACCCTCCGTCACCGTACCATCACGATGCTGGATCGCTTCATCACAGCCGGCTTCCACCGCTTGCTGTTTAGCCATTATATTTCCCAGTAGATTTAAACTCTTGATATTACAGCGCAGCCAGCGTATATCTTCGGTGGTAACAGCATTGACCCCTGGCTTCATTTTGCCTGTATAAGGCATTTCCTTTGTATAGGCGACAAAGACCGGTTCCACCTCTGCAGTTGGAAAAGAGTGTGTACGCGCAGATACTCCCCTTGTCAGCTGCATATAGACGATACCGTCCTTCAGTTGATTTTCAGCGATCAGCTCTTTCATGCGGGTTTTGATTTCCGCTATGGCAAAGGGAACTTTCATCTGAATCAACTTCGCACTGTCCATCAGCCGGTTCAGATGCATATCCTCCGTAAATAATTCGCCATTATAAACCCGGATGACTTCATAGACACCATCACCGAATTGATATCCCCTGTCTTCTATATCTACCTTTACTTCGGACCTGCTTTTAAGGTCGCCGTTAAAAATGATTTTTCCCATGTCTTTCTCCCTCTTTGCCTCTTATTTAGCCAATTCATGAATGGCACGTGCATAAATGGACGTAGCCTTAAGCATATCCTCAATATCAATATATTCATCTTTCTGATGCGCAATGTCTTCGCTGCCAGGGAAAAGCGGGCCAAATGCAACGCCTTCTTTCAATGAACGGGCATATGTGCCGCCGCCAATCGAAAGAAGCTCGGCTTTATCACCTGTCTCCGCTTCATACACTTCCTGCAACGTCTTGATCAAGAAGCTTTCACTGTCCACATAATGGGGAGTTGAATGCGAATTGGTCTTCACTTTCAAATTATATGCCGCAAGCCTTTCTTCCAGCGCCGCCTTTTGCTGTTCCCACTCAAACGTGACCGGATAACGCATGCTGAAACCGATCGAGCTGTCGCCTTGTTTAGAATAATTGAAAACGCCGGCATTGATCGTCAATTCTCCTGTTTGCTCATCCGAATAAGCCACACCTAAATTATTTCCGCGGGAATCTTCGAACAAACGATCCTTGATGAAAGTGAAATAGGCTTTCGCATGCGGATCAAGAGTGAGATCAGCTAAAAATACGGCTAAATGCAGACCTGCATTTTTTCCGTTGTTCGGTTCCATCGCGTGTGCCGAGACACCATTCATTTCAAGCAGCACTTGATTTTTTTGCGGAACGGCTTGGCCCCCCAATGAGTACTTTTGCAAATAATCCTGATAGTTTGCCGCCACTTCAGCAGGTTTGTCCGTTTCCACAATAGCCGTCGCAAAATCCGGTACCATATTCGTCCTTCGGCCTGAAGAAAACTCGATGACATTCACGTCTGAGTTCGTGCCATTTCCTGCATCGGCAGGATGGATAACCGAGAAATCCCAGATTCCTTTTTCCGCACTGATGATCGGGAAGTCAGCATCTGGTGCGAAGCCGATCGAAGGCATTTCCTCCACTTCAAAGTACCGGTCAACGCAGCGCCAGTTCGATTCTTCATCGGTTCCAATGATCATCCTCACACGTTTGTTCAAAGGTTCTCCTAGCTCCCGGACCAGCTTCATCGCATGATAGGCAGCCATCGTCGGCCCTTTATCATCGATTGCCCCACGGGCATATATGCGGCCATTACGGATTTCAGCGCCAAACGGATCCGAACTCCAGCCATCTCCCTCAGGTACCACGTCGACATGGCATAATATCCCGATTAACTCCTCGCCTTCCCCCATTTCGATATGCCCAGCGACATTATCGACATTTTTCACGGTAAAACCGTCTTTTTCACCTAATTGAAGCATGAAATCAAGCGCTTCCTTCACCCCTTTACCGAGTGGGGCCTCCTCTGTCGGATGTTCTTCATCAAGTACACTTTTTATTTTCAATAAGTTTTGTGTGTCCAGCAATAAGTCCATTTTTCGTTTTTCAACTTCTTCTCGCCAATTCAATTCACTCAAAATATGACAACTCCTCTTTTATATATATTTTTCATTTTATCACTTTTACTACCACATTCGCCAAGCCTTGCTACCTATTCTTCGTATTCCCGCATTATTGCTAACATCAAACTACCGATAAAATCCTTACAAAAATAAAAAAAACACCCTCTTTTATTAAAAAGAGGATGATTTCATTAGACTATCGTCATTCATTAACTCTGTTACTTTTCTGTTCAGTCTTGGGATATATAATGCTAAAAACAAAGAACGTCCTAAACTGAAAGCCAGGAATGCAAGCCATAAACCATGATTGCCATGATTGCTTACTGCTGCGAATTGGACTATTAAAAAAGCCATCAGTGCCAGAAGCATCGAGTTCCTTACTGGAACGGCTTCAGTCGCACCGGTAAACACTCCATAAAAAATGAGTCCGATAAAGGCACTGAATGGGAATAGGACTATCCAAAGTCCATATTCATGGGCCAATTCGATGACGCCCGGAATGTCCGTGAATAAGAGAATGACCTCATCGCTGAAAAGATAGTAAGATGCGGCAAGTATGAACGAGGCATACAAGCCCCACCGCGCCGAGAGTGATAGTGTTTTTTTATAAAGGTTTATATCTCTCGAACCAATCGCCTTCCCGACCAGAAGACTTGACGCGTTCGCGAAGCCATCAAAGCAATAGGCCATCAGATAATGGATTTGAATGAGTACGGCATTGGCCGCCAGGGTCTCTGTCCCGAAAGTCGCTCCCTTGGCCGTAAAAAGATTGAAAACCGTGATCAGGCAAATGGTCCTGATGAATAAATCCCTGTTGACCACCATCATTTTTTTCAGGGAAGCCCGATCGAACCCCTCCCGGATTGAAAAAGAATCCGGTACGTTAACCGCTTTCCGGATGACCCACAAGCCCAGTAAAAAAGCGGAAATCTCTGATATCAGTGTAGCGGCAGCAACCCCTGATACAGACCATGAAAAAACATTAACGAAAACAAGACATAAGATTATATTCATCACGTTCATGAAAACTTGAATGAACAAAGACGTTTTTATCCTCGATTTCCCCATTAACCAGCCTAAGATGACATAATTCAATAGAGCAAATGGCGCGCCCCATATCCTGATGCCGAAATAATCTGCTGCAAAGGCGGAAACATCCGATTCCGGACCGATTGCGCCTAACGATACATTCAAAATGGGCTTTTGGATCACGATAAAAAGCAGACCGATGATCGCTGCAATGAAAAAAGGCCGAATCAAGGCCATCAGGGTTTGCTTTTCATCCCTTGCCCCTTCCGCTTGTGCAGCGAAAGCAGATGTACTGACCCGAAGAAAACCAAAAAGCCAATACATCGTATTAAAAATTATGGTTCCGACAGCCACCCCGCCAATATAAGCGGGATCACTCAACTTTCCAACCACAGCCGTATCGACCGCACCGAGCAAGGGCGTACTCATCGTCGAAATCGTAAGCGGGATGGCTAAGGAAAGATATACTCTGTTATTCATAAAATGATGACCTCCTATGTACATAAAAGTTCTGAAAAGTTAGAATTGGAATGTCGTTATAAAAATTTGTATTCAAAGTACAAAAATATTGCAGTATTTAATTTTAATCACTAGAATTGTTCATATGGTGCTCCCCAACATGCATGAGATGCCACTACAAGATTACTTGTGGAACGTTTCAAATAGAACGGGTAAAACCCATTTTAAAGCTGGATCATTTACGTATCAAAATTTGAAGATTGAAAGATTGATATCGCTTTCAACCCGCAGGGGTTATAGGAAGTACATTTTTATCCAGCAAGAAAAAGGCATTTCCCAAGCCGGAAAATAAAATGCTTGACGGATTCTTGAAGGAGTTAAAGTATTGCTCGTTGATAATATACCTTTTGAACTATGCTTGAATATATATTCATCGTTATAACAACTAATTAGGAGTGATCATGATGGGAAGATTGACTGATAAAGTAGCCATTATCACTGGCGGAGCATCTGGTATGGGCAGGGAAATGGTAGACCTATTCACAAAAGAAGGAGCACAAGTCATTGCTGCCGATATCAATGAAAAAGCTGTAGCTGCCGTGAATGAACTCGATAACGTCCATGGTACTGTACTTGATGTATCTTCTGACGAAAGCTGGAAAAAGGTGACCGATGAAGTTATCGCTAAATTTGGCCAAATCGACATTTTGGTAAACAATGCCGGTATCTCAACGGAAAAAGGCATTAACGATACGACATTGGCCGATTGGCAGCTAATGTTAGGCATCAATGGATTTGGACCATTCCTTGGAATGAAACACGTTGTTCCTCACATGGCTAAAGAAGGTAAAGGCGCAGTTGTAAACATTTCTTCCTTTACAGCTCAAATCGGAATGGGCTTAAACTCTTATTCAGCTTCAAAAGGTGCCGTCCGTGCTATTTCCAAGGCTGCTGCAACGCAATATGGCCGCATGGGCGTCCGTGTCAATGCCGTATTCCCTGGTATCATCGAAACACCGATGACTCAAAAATTAGAAGAATCAAAAGAGTTAGTGAACCAAATGATCAAGGCCACTCCATTACAACGTTTGGGTCAGCCGGCGGATATTGCAAATGCCGTGCTTTATCTAGCTTCCGATGAAGCTTCATACGTAACTGGTGCCGAGCTTGTCATCGACGGCGGATACTCCGCTCAATAATTAAAGCAGAAATGGAAAATCCCGTTTCTAATACTCAGAAACGGGATTTTCTGATTCAATAAAGAAATTTTGTAAGTTGTAATGAGTTAAGTTAACACACCGATGAAATAGCCAAAAGTCGTAAATACCAAACACCAGCTGAATGCCCCTGCTCCTGCAAAGATAAAATACTTTCGTTTCCCCATTCCATTCATACCGGAAATGTAACTGGCGAAGTGACGGACTCCTGGAATGAAATAGGCGATGATAATCGTCCATGGACCGTATTTATTGAACCATTTCTCCAATTTTTCCAACCTCGCGGGGGTCATTTTGATCCACTTACCATGCTTCCTCAAAAAAGGCTTCCCCACCTTTTTTCCGATGAAATAACTGACAAGCATCCCGGATATCGAGCCAAGGAAACTGACAAGGAAAGCTCCCTGGACATTCAAAACGGAAATGGATGACAAATAGCCGACAAAAGTCATCATGAACTCATCAGGTACCGGCAAGCCAATAATCCCAATCGCCAACAATCCATATATCGCAAAATAACCATAGTTTGATATTAAATCTTTTACTATATCCATCTAAAGTACTCCATCTCAGCACCCTTTATTAAAGTAATCCATTTTCTTATGCGGGCCTGGGTAACGTGATTACTTCTTTTTAATAGGATAACCTAATTTAACCCAGATGAGTTGATTTTCAAAAAAAAAATAGAAAAAAAAGAAGAATGAACACGTTTTTTGTTGAAATACCTGTATGGCAGTTTCCCCATTAATGATGAAAATCGGCAACAATAAAAGCGGACTCGATACCCGAGTCCGCTTCTTCTTATTTCACAATCTTTATTTCATTGATCGGCCAATACACTAGATTCGCCTTGCCCACGATTTCATCGACGGAAATCGTGCCAATTTCACGGCTATCCAAACTATTTTGGCGATTGTCCCCCATAAGGAACAACTGGCCTTCCGGCACTGTCATGCTGCCTGTAATATCTTCGAGCTTGAAGGATTCAGTCAGCGGCACTCCTGATGGCATCTGATTCTTATATTTGTCCAAGTATGGTTCTTCATAAGCTTTCCCATTAATATAAAGCGTATCGTCTTTATATTCAATATGGTCACCTGGCAGACCGATAACCCTTTTTATATAATCTTTATCTACCGTTGCATGAAAAACGACAATATCAAACCGGTCTATATTATCGATATTCGTTCCAAACTTGGTAAGAACAATTCTTTCGTGGTCTTGCAGAGTCGGCATCATTGACTCACCGTCCACGACAATCGGTGCAAAAATATACGTTCGAATTAAAAAAGCTAGAATGACTGCAATCAATATCGCTTTTATCCATGAAAAAACTTCTTTTCTTTTTTCCAATCGAAGTCCCTCTCTCTGTTTTTTATTCATGCCATTATAACATAATCCTTTCATGATCACGTCATACAAATACCCACATTTTACACATTGTCATTTACTTCCATTTTTCACGCTGAATTTCCATGCTTTCCAACTCTATTTCCCTGCGCTGCATTTTATTTGGACAAATCGCATTATATGTACGGACTTTCTCATTTTTCACCCATTCGTTTCATTAATTCGGATTCAGTTCCATTCATTTTTTTCAATCGAACCAATTCGGCTAGCTTTTCGCGAATTTCTTTTTGCCATTTTATCCAAAGCGGAAGGAAGCCGGCATCCTTGGCCTTCGTCAAGAAGTTGTCATATATATTTCCTGACAGTGCAGACTCCGGAAGCGGTTTACCAAAGCCAGGATTATTCTTCAGTCCGCCTTCTCTTTCATATTCCTTGAAATCTGATCCATCCAGTTCACATGCCCATGTTCTTTGCCCATAAACAATCCCCCTTCAGATCACTAATAATTACATGTTTTTACAATTATAACATTTTTATCAATATCCACTCCACCCTTGGGGGACACTTTCTACTATTATATATGCCTATCTTTCAGCCAAACACATTCAGTCATCAAAAAATAATGAAAGTGAAGTCCATGGAAGCCTCCATTTTACGAACAAATGATTCGCCGGCACGAGTTGATCTAAAGTAATCATTTCAAGTTGTTATCGCTGATTAGAATGATGTTTCGAAAACATCCTCATCACCTCAAGTTTTAATAGTTCTATATTAAAACAAAAAAGACTGTAGGCAAAAGGAGTCCTATCTGAAATATTAAACATAGTTGATTGGAGCGGGTGTGCGAGACTCCTGCGGGAATAGCGAGTCTAAGGGAGACCCCACAGGCGCAAGTGCGCCGAGGAGGCTCCCGGACCGCCCGCGGAAAGCGAGTGCCTACGTTCCAATCAACGTCCAAATTTGTACAAGCCAAAAAAAAATGTAGACAAACTCGATTTTCATCGAGTTTAGGATTCCCCTATTCAGGGAATCCTTTTTGGCCTTCTATTTAACGGTGATTTTCCTTTTTACTTCCGCCTTGTTCTTCGATTTATCCGTAACTGTGTAAGTCAATGTATAGGTGCCTTTTTTCTTCGTATTCACAGTCCCTGTTATTTTGATCTTACTTGTTAAGCTTCCATCAAGATTATCTTTTGCGGATACACCTGATTTAGGATTGAATGTCGAGTTATAGGCAATGGTTTTGCTCTTGGCACCGGAAATGACCGGCTTTGTGCTGTCTACCGTGATCTTTCTTGTGACTGTCGCAGTATTTTTCGATGAATCAGTGATTGTATACTTTAATGTATACGTACCTTTTTTCTTTGTATTCACCGTACCTGTCACCTTTATTTTACTCGTCATGTTGCCATCCAGGTTATCTTTCGCAGATACGCCCGATTCAGGGCTGAAAGTCGAATAATAGCCAACGGTTTTACTATTGGCTCCCGAGATGACTGGCTTGGTGCCATCTATCGTGATCTTTCTTGTGACCGTCGCCGCATTTTTCGATGAATCTGTGACCGTATACTTCAATGTATAGGTCCCCTTTTTCTTCGTATTGACTGTACCCGTCACTTTGATTTTACTAGTCAAATTTCCATCGGCATTATCCTTCGCACTCACGTTTGTTTTTGGATTGAATGAAGAATTAAGTTTGATGGTTTTGTTCCCGGCACCTGAAATCACAGGCTTGACTTGATCATAAACGGTTATTTTCCTTGTGACCTTGGAAACATTCCCAGCTTTGTCACCTACCGTATAAGTCAAATTATAGGTGCCCACTTTCTTGGTATCGACCTTGCCTTCAACTCGGATGACTTTCGTTAAGTCACCATCTTTATCATCCTTCGCCTTTACGCCGGTTTTAGGATTGAAAGTTGAGTTGAATGGAATTGATTTACCGGCAGTCCCCGAAATCACAGGCTTATTCGTATCCTTGACAATCGATGGCCGATTGGAGATGTAAGCTGATGAAACATACCCCTTAATACTCTTGTCTGCCGTTTGTACGGGGTAAAAGACAAATTTATTTCCCTTAGATTCGTGATAGTCAAAATTCCCTGTGATGATCAAGCTTGTATTTGGTGGAACAGATACTGCACCTGCCGTAGTGCTTATTTCTTTCCTGATATTCGCGCTTGATGTCGTCACCACTTTGTCTCCAGCCTTGAACCAATAAACAGAGTCATGTGTTTGCTCTGTCAGTGTGTATACAAGATTTGTAAAGATGATATTTTCCGTGCTGTCCCGATCATATTGAAAGTCAGAAGTTTTGAATGGATATTTTGCCAGTTTTGTATTATTCAAATAACTTTGGTTTTCTATCTCAGCAAAAACTTCCTCTTGGTAGGCATTCGTATTTCTTTGCCCGTTTTCCTGGTAAAGAGGACTGTTAACTGGTTTTGTCCCATTGTATGCCATGACAGGGAAATACCAGTTTTCGATGACCCTTCGTCCTGCATCTTTGATCTTGGGCAAATCCCTTCTTAAATACATGCCACTCAGGACCTCGACACCTGCCCCGATATTGTAGACTATATCATTTTCCAGCTTTTTCTGGTCATACCCACTTTTATTGGTAAGCTGCATTAGACCGATACCGCCATCGCCGGATATAATCGGTTTACCGCCCTCATTAAATTGCCTCCAATCCCCGTTTTCCTGTGTAGCCACCGCTTTTACCACTTCAGGGGGGATTTCAGCCTCTATTGCCGCATTCGTCATTAAGCAGTTAATCTGCTTATGGGAAGGATTTTCATTGGGTTGAATCTCACCGAATGATGAACACGCATTGGTTATACCAGACTCCGCAAAAGCCTGTCCATTGAACAAACCAAGCGTTAAACAGGTCAGTGCCCCAACCTTCAATAATGGTATTTTCATTGATCGAACTCCAGTCTATTTATATTTAAATCTATAATAATAGTAACATGATAGACTGGTGATTGCAGGTATAATAAGGTATTTCCCCCTTAAATATCCTTACAGTATAAAAGGAGCTTACCCGCATTATCGGGAAAGCTCCTTGTTTTCAAATCTCAAAACTATGTATGATGCCGGATCATTCGATCACTTCCACCGTTTCCCTTGGCTTCCTTACAAGGCACATGATACCCGGTATGATGAAGAAGATAAGCGGCCAAACATGAAAAATCGTCAGAATGCCCGTAATGATCAATAAGATTCCGGCTCCCTTCGCCTTGCCGCCCTTTAATAGAAAGATAGCGATCAAACCGCCTGCCAAGGCAATGAACAGAGATATGATCCCAGCCCATAATAAGCCCATGAAAAATTTGACTGACATATCTATCTCAGATGAGGAAAACTCCTGAGAATCTGTCATTAATGAGTAGTCCATCATTTCTTTCAAATCGATACTGTTGAGATAGACGGCCGCTATGATCGTCACGATTAAAAAAATCGCGGCGATACTCACGCCTATGATACTTAATGCGTATTCCCATGTCCGTTTCATTTACTTCGCCTCCCTGAAAAAGTCACGTATATATAATACCCAATCTGTGAAGGAATAAAAGACTTTTATTCCTTACTCCTCAAAATTGAGTGTAAATGTGGTGAATTCGTCCAAATCCTTTAACGCCCCCCTGCCTTGCCTTCATTCTCCTTCTTTTTCAATCGTTCATGTAATTCATCTCTTTTATTATCCTGGTTATTCATTTTTGTCATATGTTTTATAAAGAACGGACCGCCTTCACAACCATAACGAATAATAGAACAAGTAGGGCAAGGTAGAATAATTGCCATAAAACATCGCCATTATTAAACATGAAGTCACCTTCTGTCTTTGAATGAACCGGCCAATAAAAGCAGTAAGTGAGGGCTTTTCGTACTCCGTGATGTTCCGTAATTAAATGATAACACGATTGGCCCTAACACTGAACGCCAACAATATTAATAGAAGGCGAATAACGAAGCCCCCAAAGGAAATAGACTCTGTTTTTATCAGAGCCTAAAAAACATTCCTATTCACGATCAAATCCACCAATTGTTCGACAGACGGTTCTTTCGGCATCATATCAGATGTAAATCCATAGTCTTGAAGTCTATTGCCGGTACTTTCCCCGATCACCCCGATGGTGGCTTGTTTTAGCAGCGCTTTAACATCCACGTTTGCCTTGTCCCCATATTGCATCAGCATATCGACTGAATGCCGGTTTGAAAATAATACCGTTCCTACAGCTTTCCCATCAAGCATTCTCGGAAAGATTTCAAGGAATCTTTCATCGACAAATTTAGCGATTGATTGAATATAGTCTCCGTCCCCATGTGCCGGATCTCTAAGATCCCTTTTTCGATCTCCAACAACTAACAGTGTTCCGGCTTCCGGCATCCCGGATTTGAGCTCGGCCGTCAGACCCCGTTGCTGCAAAGCCTTTTTCGATTTCCTTGATAACACATATAGTTTAGAAGAAATCCGGCGAAAATCAATAGCTTGTTCAGTGAGTGAATCCAAGAATCCATGGACACTTTCAGGCGAAGTGAAGAGAATTCGATCATATGAAAGAAAAGTGAGCAACTGACTTTCTTCTATTTTCACTTTTTCCGCATTCCATTTAGGAAACTCGATGACTTCGCCGCCAAGTTCATACAGGGCTTCCGCCAAGGCACTCTTTGCCGTCCCAGTCCGGGCCACTAAAAACCGTTGTCCATAAAGCGGCTTCCTTTCGAACCATTGCAGTTTTCCCCTTAGTGAAATGATATCCCCGACCAAGGTGATTGCAGGATTGCCAAGCGACCTTTCACTTACCCGTTCGACGATATCATCCAAGGTCCCCTCGACACTTTCCTGTCTTCCATAAGTGCCCCATTGAATGACGAGTGCCGGTGTATTCCCCGGCTTTCCATGATTGATCAAATTTTTGCGGATAGACGGAAGGTTGGCCACACCCATATAAAAGGCAACCGTATCTATACTCACAAGCCCATTCCAATCTATATCCTTCTTCGTTTGGTCATGGCCCGTCACCATCGCAAAGGAACGTCCGTAATCCCGATGTGTGACGGGAACTCCTGCGTACATGGATGCAGCAATGCTGGACGTAACCCCCGGAATGACTTCGAATGGGATACCCTCATCTTTCAACGATTCCGCTTCCTCCCCAACTCTTCCAAAAACAGCAGGATCACCGCCTTTCAAACGGACGACCCGATGCCCTTCCAGTGCTTTGGAAACAAGCAGCTCATTGATTTCCCCTTGGCTGATGCCAGTAGTATAAGGTGTCTTGCCACAATATATCAATTCACAATCGAAGGCGGCAGCCTCCAACAGCTTGGGATTTAGCAATCTATCATATAAAATGACATCCGCTTTTTCAATCGCTTTTTGGCCTTTTACGGTAATCAGGCCTTCATCACCCGGACCTGCACCAACAAAATAAACCTTGCCCTTGGTCATGCCGCACTCACCCCTATCTGCTTGCCATTCCCTGATAATATTTCACCAGCTCCACCATTGCACTGCCCATCCGTTGATCTTCAGGATATATGACCCGCTCAATCCCTTCATCGATCACCACCTGCGCCGTTACCTTTCCGACCGCAAGAGCAATTACATCTGATGCAAACAGGCCGACTATCTTATCCTCCACGCCTTGTTCACGGACAAATCTCATTAAATTTCGCGGCTGGGGTGCACTCGTGAACACAACCGAATCGATTTTGCCTTCAAGGATTTCTTGGATCAGCTGCTGCATCGTTTCTTTTTCAGGCGCTATATGTTCATATGGCAGGATTTCTTTATGTTCCACTTTTTGTTCATCCAGCCAATTCATCAAAAGAGGTGCCGGATCGCCGTGAAGCTGCAAAGCGACCTTTACACCTCCAGGCAGATGGCCTTTCAGATTGCGAACAAGCCCTGCCGTACTGCCATCATCATCACGGATTAATGGCTGCAGGCCAAGCTTTTTCAGCATATTAACCGTTTTATAGCCCCTAGCTGCAATTTTCATAGACTGCAAAGAATCTATGAAACGATCTCCCGCTTCCATCTTCACTGCCGTTTTATATAATAATTCCGTCCCCACTCCCGTCGTGAGAATGATCCAATCGAACTCCCCTGCCATCAACCGGGTGACATCCTCTTCCAAATGGGAATCATCAAGGAAAACCGTCCCCTGTGCCGGGCGAACAAGCGGGACTCCCCCAAGATTTTGAACGATTTTACTAAGTTCTTCCGTCTTCCGCGCCCCCAATAAAGCAACGGTCCTGCCATTAAGCTTACTCATCCATGCCCCTCCTATATGTACATTCAATTAAATCCATCTCACCCATTATACAAATTTTCAGTCTATGAAACTATAAAAAACGAATTCCATATCAAAAACAACGCTTTTTCTTTCTTTCATCTTATATAAATTCAGTGGAAAGATGGATTAGCTGCATTTTGCTTTTCATAAGTCCCGCCCTCATGAGCTTGGAGCAAATACTCGTGAGTTTTGGGCTTTTACTCGTAAGTTTAGAGCAAATACTCGTGAGTTTTGGGCTTTTACTCGTAAGTTTGGAGCAAATACTCGTAAGTTTTGGGTTTTTACTCGTGAGTTTCCAAAAAAGCAAAACATGGCCTGCTTCAAATTCCTCATCTTATCTTTTCAGTCAATATAAAAAAGCTACCTTCAGGACAGCAATTTTCACGATTTAACCTTTTGTTAATTCTTATTTATCGCCCTTTGGGCAATATGCTCCAGTTCTTTTTTTACAAAAACATCATATTGAGTGGTTTCATGGCGATTCTGAAAGTTTTCAGTGCCTAAGTTCATAGGCGTTTTCGTTTTGAAGGGTATCCCTTCCCTTTCCAATTTCGCAACCGCCTTATAATAATTTTCATTCCCGAATGCTGTATAAATACATGTCCAATATTTATAGGAAATTAGTTTGACAATTACTATACACGCAATCACGAGGACTAGTATTCCAATCATTATATACATCTTTTAACTCCCTTTCATTTCGGACTTTTTTTGGAAAAGCCATCCTGTACACTATATTCTTTGCCATACCTGACATTTCCTTTTCAAGTAAAAAAAGGAGACCCCAGTTTGGGGTCTCCTTCTTCATCTTCTATTTTTCCTTTACGTTACAAGAACCGTCCGTACAAGCGTCGCCTGTTGCTGGATCATTCACGATCGTAAGCGGATTTTCCTCAGCCCATACTTTTTTTAGCGTATCGAGGAATGCTTCCGTTGGCTGGGCGCCGGAGATTCCATATTTGCGATTAATGACGAAGAATGGGACGCCTGTAATGCCAAGCAGGCTTCCTTCTTGCTCATTTCCCCTAACCTCTGCCGTGAATGCCGTTCCTGCCAGCATGGACTCCGTCTCGGACTTTTCAATGCCAACCTCTTCTGCCAAACTTGCCAATGTAGCGTGATCGCCAATATGTTTGCCTTCCGTAAAGTAAGCTTTAAATAGGCGTTCATTCATTTCTTTCTCTTTACCTTTTGATTCAGCAAAGTGCATCAAGCGGTGGGCATCGAACGAATTCGTTAAGACGACTTTGCCCAAGTGATAATCGAGTCCCAATTCTTTAGCCTGTTGAGTCAGGTTTTGGCTGTTCGCTTCCACCTGCGCTTGAGACATGCCGTATTTCTTGGCCAGCATTTCATTTTGAGTCATATTGATATCCCGCTCAGCCTCTGGGTTCAACTCAAAACTGCGAAATGAGACCTCTACCTGATCTTTATTTTCAAACTGCTTTAACGCCTCTTCGAACCGACGCTTACCTATATAACAGAACGGACATTGATAATCCGACCAAATTTCCACCTTCATGTAAATACCTCCTCGTTTTAAATGCAATCGCATTAAGCACATTATATAATCCTGGGTATCCTCTTGCAAGGATATTAGCCCAGACACTCATTTTCAAAATTGGTGAAGTCGACTTTTTTCATGAATTCTTCCAATGTATAGCCCTTTAGCAGGCGCAATGTTTCCTTTTCGGCTTCGTTCATGATTTCCTCCAAAGCCGTATCCAGCTGCTTCCCGACTTCACCGCATTCGCTCGTTTCCATACAAACAAGACATTCCGGCCGTACCGCTTGATACACATCCGCCAAAGTAAGCTGAGAGGCAGGCACCTTCAGACTATAACCGCCTTCCCTTCCTTCCTTTGTTTCGACGATCCCCTCAGCTGCAAGCTGTGCCATCACCTTTCTTAAAAAAGTGGCGTGTGATTTCACCTTTAAGGCGATTGCCGAACTTGTCAGGAGCTTTTCGCTTTGTGCGAGCCAAACCAAAGAGTGAATGGCAATGGCAAAGCGCGGCGGACCAATTTGATTGTTTCGATTACTTGAAGACAAGATTATCCCCCCTTACACTCTTATCCATGGTAAGGCCATTATACTATGTTACGTGCTCCCGAACAAATGGCGCCATTTCTCGATTTTCCGCCCGCAGCGCACGATTTTCCAGCCGTTTCCGGGTTCGGCAAAATAATATATCCTCTCGGCACCAAAACCCGGCAAAACATCCTTTTGCCGGGTTTTTCAATACTACTGAATGATTTGTACATTTTCATATAAATAAGCTTCTTCCGGTGCCTTTATTTTCTTCGATTCTTTTAAATCGATCACCGGTACGGGTTCCCCTTTATAGCTTCCTTTTTTTAATGTCCCTGTAATCGTATACCAATCATTCGTCTTCATTCCTTCCACATTCCCGTTGACCATATATCCATATAACGTCGCATCGACCACACAGCAGGACATGGAGAGGCGGGATATGGCCATTTGTTTTTTCGTGAATGTATCCTCACGGTATATGAACCCCGAAATCTCTATCTCCTTCCCTTTGATCGTATCGAGGTTGTTCAGCAAATCATCCAGCACTTCAAAATAATTATCATCGGTTACGGAGATTTTCTCCCCATTCGCATGTTTCCCGGAATCATATGAACTTACCATCTGTGCCTGCTGCTTTGCCATCCCCCTTTTCGCCAGCGCTTCCCCGCTTAAAGTAAAATCGGTCAGGATGAAGCCCAGAAGAATCGGAAGGAAGAACAAACCATATTTCAGGACTGAAGACTCCCCATTCAATCCGCAATCACAATGTTGTTCACTTTGTTTTTGTTTTTTCATTCGGAGAAGGCTGATCACTAAAAAAGCGAAAAGTGCCGCCAATGCATATGGAACCATTTTGGGTGCGATCAATTTCGTTAAATATCCTGAAACATACAATTTAAAGATCATGAGACCCAATCCCAGCAGCAGCAATCCTTCAAGTCTTTGGATAAAAAAACGTTTCATCAGAAGCCCCCCTTATTGATCAATCCTCCTGCAATCAGGCAGAGGCTGAAGACGACTGCGAAAATAAGCAGGACATACGTGACGACGAAGCTCCGTTTAAAACAAGACATCATGATCAAAACATTTTTCAGATCCAGCATGGGGCCAAATACAAGGAATCCCAGTATGGAGCCTGGCAGAAAACTATGGGAAAAGGAGGCCGCAACGAAGGCATCAGCTGATGAACAGAGTGAAAGCACAAACGCAATTCCCATCATCAACGCCGTGCCTTTTATTGGCGCCTGACCAATATCGGCCATTACGGACCGATCCATGAACACCTGAAATACACTGGCAAACAAGGCTCCGATGATAAAGTATCGGCCGACCATAAAAAACTCCTGCGAAGTATGATCAATGAAGCTTGTCCATTTACTGGACTGACTATCATGTACATGCCCTTGCACCAGTTCCAGCTTGTCCTCTTTCACCACATCTTTAGTGCTGAATATATGAATGAATAAACCTGCGATTATGGCCGTCAGGACACAGAGGATGATTCTTCCATATAAAATGGACGGATTATTTTGGAACGCATAATATGTTGAGCCGAACACGATGACATTCAATATCGGGGCTGTTACGAGCAAGACCACACCTGCATGGACCGGGACACCCTTTTGAATCAATCTCCGGACGACCGGGATGATTGCACATTCGCAAACCGGAATGATCAGCGCCGCCGCAATCGCAGCAAAAATGGCCGTCAGGGGTCTTTTGGGTATCATCCGCTGAATGATTTCTTCACTGATGAACAACTGGATGAATGATGAAGCAATGGCCCCCAGGAACAGGAAAGGAATCGATTCTAAAAACAATCCCAAAAACACGACGAGCACTGAGTGAAGCATCGGGTAGTCCGAGAAATCAATTGCTTTGGGAACGAACACATCGCCTAGAAAAAAGAATGCCAGCAGCAAAAACAGCAGAATCAATAACAGCAAATTTCCCGCGTAGCGTTTCAAAAGCATATTTAACCACCTCGCAAATCATAATTATTACGATTTAAGTTTGGATTCGGTCTAGTATATGCTTTTGATAGAGTGAAAAGAACAAGAAAAAAGAGAATGGAAGACTTCACCACCCTCATTTATTCCTTCGATATAGATCCCTGCTCTTATAACCTTCTCCTAAAATCGTTTTCATTTCCTGGCGCCGTTTCACTTGTGTCGCCTCTTGTTTTGCACTATACACATATCGGGCCCAATCCTTGCGATACCCTGGCGTAAGTGATTGATAGAACGCAAGCAAATCAGGGGAATCCTGCAAATCTTTCTCAATTTCAGAAATCATGCCGATATAATCATCTACCGATTGGCTTGCTTTGGCAGAGGGACGGTTTCTATTTTTTGAGTCTTCTTTAAGTCCGACTACCGTAAAGACATCATCCAACCCAACCATACGCGCAAACTTCAGGTCACTCGAGCCAACATACCCTTCATCATCCGCACCAAGGCCCTGCATAAGATCATCACGATGAATATATGTAGCATATTCTTTATTCCCCTTCTTGGGGTACGCCAAAAAAATATAGCCGTTTTTACTTAAATGATTTTTATCGATCACCTTATCCACGATTCTCTTTAAAGAATCCATATCCAATACAAAGGCAAATATAAGATCATAGGCACTTTCATTAAGCTTTGTATCGTAATCCGGCAGCTCTGCTAAATAATCCGCCCCGACTGGCTGATTCAGGACTGCCACCCGTTCATATTTATGTAAATTCAGTTTTTCAACTATTGTTTTAGCCATTGCATTCACCATCCAATCCTGGTTGATTTTTTCTACCTTCAGTTTATAAGCTTCCCATTGCGTTAGCAACTTTTCTCTAGATAGTATAAAAATCCAAAATTTGATGTGGAAACCTTCCGTATCTTTTCATATAATCATTTCTAGGAAAATATTAACTGTGCTATAATTCAGATATAATAATTTCCAATGTCCAGCATCTATAGATTCTTTTCCCTTTGAATGCCAGCTTCATTTTTCGGTTCATTAGCGGAGGCCCTAGGCGCAATATTCTAAGTAGGCATAAACTCAACTTTTTTGCATAGGCATGATAGGGTATCAAAGCTCCAGAAAAAATGCAGTCCCTGGAAATATAGACTTGACTCCAGATTTGCATTTCTACCCAAAATTATGAATACCAGTGAAACATGTCTTTTCGTTGTACTATAAGAGATATCTTTTAACACTCTTCATTAAATAGAAACCATGCTTCAAAACATAGTGCCGCACTCCTTCAATCATCATGAATCCACTTTAAATCAGGTGTTTTTCCCGTAGTTTTTATGCATTCTTTATGCAATCAGATATCCCTTTTTTTCCTATTTCAAAAAATTCAGTGATGCTTTCATATGTGAGTGTCACAAAAGGGGAGTTCTCATGAATTATATCGAGTATGATTTGCTATTTGAATCAAGAAAACAGTTAATTGAGGAAATTACGGAGTTGGATGAAAAAACGCTCCACCATAAGCCTGTGCCTGAAGTATGGAACATCGCCCAAATTTGCCATCATTTATATCTTACGGAACAGGTTTTTACAGAAGTTATAGCAAATGGCATTCGGGAAAGGGATTTTAATAATATCATTCAAAAAAACATTTACTTCGTTACTGATAGAACAAGGAAATTCTCATCCCCTGAGGCCATTTCACCCTCTTCAGCCCCATTTCAATTATCGAGCCTCATGGATTTGCTGGCAGAATCAAGGGATCGATTATTACAGGTTCTTTATGATATGGATTCAGATATCCTGTTAAATAGAAAGAAAGCCAAACATCCCCTGTTCGGGGACCTCTCATTGGATCAATGGATTGAGTTATTATCCTTACATGAACAAAGGCATATCAAACAGATTCAAGAAATAAAGACCGCCCTTATATAAGCCTTTCATGACAAATTAAATAATCAGCCGGAGACTTTTCAAACAAAGAGACCACGTCATTTGAA